>CAIMWY010000146.1 GCA_903845315.1 uncultured Burkholderiales bacterium | reverse complement strand
CCATCTCCGGCATGCTGGGGGTGGAAGAGGGCGTGGTGGCCTCGGGTAGCGTGATGCTCGAGGGTCGGGATGTGTCCAATGCCTCACCTCAGAGCATGGTGGAAGCAGGCATTGTTCATGTGGTGGAGGGCCGCAAGGTCTTGCGCCACATGACGGTGGAGCAGAACTTGGTGGTGGGCGGTCATCTCATTGCCTCGACAGTCGAGATGAAGGAGAACCTAGAGCAGGTGTACACGATGATCCCCCGATTGGCCGAGTTGCGCCAGCGCACCGCAGGTTATCTCTCGGGTGGCGAACAGCAAATGTTGCTGATTGGGCGAGCTGTCATGGCGCGGCCCAAACTGTTGTTGATCGATGAACCTTCTTTGGGCTTGGCGCCTAAGTTGATCCATGAGATTTTTCAATTGTTGGAACGCTTGCTGGCACAGGGCTTGTCGTTGCTGATTGTGGAGCAGCATGCGCAGGCGGCACTCGCGATTGCCAACCACGCCTATATTTTGGAGAGTGGTCGCGTGATGCTCGAGGGCACGGCCGAGGAGTTACGCGGCAACCGCGACATCCAAGAGTTTTATTTGGGCCGCCAAAACAGTGGCGAGCGCAAGAATTTTTCTGAGATCAAGCACTACCGGCGCAGAAAGCGCTGGTTGGGCTGAGCAGGTTGAAGCGCCATGGCACTGCCCGCTGAGTGGTCACATCGTCTGCGTCTGCCTTTGTTGGTGGCGCCGATGTTGCACATCTCATCGCCGGAGTTGGTCGTGCAGGCCTGCCTTGCGGGTGCCATGGCCGCCTTTCCCACCGCCAACTGTGCCAACACAACCGAGTTGAGCGAGTGGATTGCGCGCACAAGGTCGCTGCTGGCAGCGTCCGCACAACTTGGGCAAGAGCCTGCCCCCTTTGTTGCCAACTTGATCATTAAGAGTCCCCATATGCAGGCGCATCTGGATTGCCTTGTTCACGAGAGTGTGGAGTTGGTGATCACCAGTGTGGGGTCGCCGCGCGAGGTCATCGGCCCGTTGCACCGCGTTGGATGCCGTGTGTTTGCCGATGTGGCCAGTGTGGCCCATGCGCGCAAGGCGCTGCGCGATGGTGTGGATGGCTTGGTTCTGCTGAGTGCAGGTGCAGGTGGGCAAACAGGTTGGGCCAATGGGTTTGCCTTTGTACGTGCGGTGCGCGCGTTTTATGACGGCCCCGTGGTGCTGGCAGGTGGTCTGGGCGATGGCGCGAGCCTGTGGGCTGCGCAAGCCTTGGGGGCTGATTTGGGCTACATGGGCACGCGCTTCATTGCCACGCCTGAGAGCTTGGCCTCGGCGCAGTATCGCGATCATCTGGTGAGCGCTACCCTGGATGATGTGGTGCTCTCGAGCGCAGTGACTGGATTGCCGGCTAATTGGTTGCGCGACTCGCTGGCAGATGCTGGGTTACTCCCCCGCGATGCTGCTGTGTTTGACCCCGAACGATTCACCGCCAGAGATGCCGGTGCTGTGCGCCGATGGAAAGACGTTTGGAGTGCCGGTCACTCGGTGAGCAGTGTCGATGCCGTGGCCCCCACGGCGGTGGTGATCGAGCGCATCCTTGCGCAGTATCGGTCTGCGCGTGAAGGCAGTTTCAGTGCACCGTGCCGCAGTGCGCACCGCCAGTTGGCAGAGGTGTCGCCATGACGCAGACCCAAGACCTCATCTCGGCGTTCGAGCGCATGGCTCAACACCATGTCACCCAAGACGCCTATGTGTGGCAAGACCAGTCGTGCAGCCATGCCGCCTTTTGGACCGCTGTGCAGCAGCAGGCGGCCGTACTTGAAGCGGTGCAGTGGCAACCCGGCGATCGATTGGTGGTCTTGTCCACCAACCGGCCCGAGGTCATGGTGTTGCTGGGCGCATGTGCTTGGCTGGGCTTGGTGATGGTGCCGATTAATCCGAAACTTGCTGCGCAGGAGTTGCAGCAACAGATTAAAGACGCCAGCCCTAAGCTGGTGGTGGTGTCCCCCGAGTTGGTGCCTGTTTTGGCCGAGGTTTCGCAGGTGCCGTGTTGGCACATGCGCGATGCGGGACATGCTGGCATCGCGCCGGTCGGTGCCGATAGCACCAGCGCCCCCGAGTCGGCCGTGCCTGCACACGCCGCATTGCGTCGCAGTGACGCCGCTGTGTTGATGCTCTTCACCGCCGCCGTCGATGGCCGCGCCAAGGCGGCAGTGTTGACACAAGGCAACTTGGTCGCTGCAGCGCAACAGTTGGGTCAGGCCTGGGCATTGACGCCTGAAGATCGGTTCTTGGGCGTGTTGCCCTTGTTCCATGCAGCGGGTCTCGGCTTGTGTTTGGCCTTGCAGTTGGCAGGGGGCAGCAGCGTGCTGCTGGCGCAGTTTCAGCCCCTCGAGTGCGCGCAAGCCATGGCCCGCGCCAAGGTCAGTGTGGTGGCCACGTTTTCGCCCATGCTCGATGCACTGTTGGATGCCACCCAAGCGCTGGGTGATGGCGGCCAGCATGTGCGTGTGGCCACCGGTTTGGAAACACGCGAGGCGCGTGAACGCATGGCCACACGGTGGCCGCAAGCCACGTTTTGGTCTGCGTATGGACAAGCCGAGGTGTCGAGCATGGTGTGTGTGGGGCCGGCCCATGAAAAGTCCGGAGCCGCAGGCCGTGTGTTGCAGGGCTCTGAGATTCGGGTCTTTGACGCCCAAGGGCATGCACTTGAGATCGGCGCAGCAGGCGAGATTGGTGTGCGCGGACCGACCGTCTTCGCAGGCTATTGGGACCCAGAGCGGGCACAGCCTGTGGCCACCTCGATGCAACAAGGTTGGCACATGACCGGCGACTTAGGCCGGATGGACGCGGACGGCTGGTTGTGGTTCACCGGACGTGCCGCCCACAAGCAGTTGATCAAAACCGGCGGCGAGAACGTGTACCCGCTTGAGGTGGAACAGGCTTTGCTGTCCCATACCGCTGTGTTGGAGGCTTATGTGTTTGGCCGACCCGACCCCAAGTGGGGTGAGGCCGTCCACGCTATTTGCGCATTGCAACCCGGGGCCAACATCCCGGGCCAAGAACTCATCGACCATGTGGCGCTGCGTTTGGCGCGCTACAAGCGACCGCAAACCGTGGTGTTTGCACCCGCGCCCTTGAAGCGCTCAGCCGCTTGAGGTCCACAACACATTGAATCAAAGGTTTGACCATGCAACTTCCCCAGCTCTATCAGTTCCCTTGGATGACGCCCGAGGTCGAGGAATTTCGTCAGCATGTGCGGCGTTACCTCAAGGGCGAGTTGGCGCCGCACATGGATGCGTGGCGGCGTCAAGGCTTCATACCGCCTCAGGTGTGGCGTGGCTTTGGCGCCATGGGGTTCTTGTTGCCCGAGATGCCTGAGCGTTTTGGTGGTGCGGGGGTCAGCAAAGCGTGGCAGTTGGTGGTGCAAGACGAGCTCACCCGCGTCGAGGTGCCTGCGTTGACGGGGGTGCACTCGATTGCCTCGCACTACATCTTGAACTATGGCACGCCAGAGCAGCAGACGCGCTGGCTGCCCAAGCTCGTCGACGGCACCTATTTGGCGGCGATCGCCATGACCGAGCCTGGCTGTGGCTCAGACCTCAAGGCCATGAGCACCTCGGCGCGGTTGGAAGGCGACCACTATGTGATCAACGGCAGCAAAACCTTCATCACCAACGGGTCCACTTGCTCTTTGCTGGTGCTGGCCTGCCGCACGGGTGAGGCAGGCAGCAAAGGCGTGTCGTTGGTAGTGCTCGAGACCGAAGGGCTGGCCGGTTTCAAAGTGGGTCGGCGCTTGGAAAAAATTGGCATGCATGCAGGTGACACCTGCGAGCTGTTTTTTGACAACGTGCGCGTGCCTGCAGCCAACCTGATTGGCGGCGTCGAAGGCAAGGGCTTTGCCCAGTTGATGGGCGAGCTGCCCTACGAGCGCTTGCTCATTGGCGTGCCCGCCGCTGCAGCGATCGAGTTGGCGCTTGAACTCACGGTGGCTTACACCCAAGAACGCAAAGCCTTTGGGCAAACGGTGTCTGATTTTCAGAACACGCGCTTCAAGCTGGCAGAAGTGGCCACCACAGCGCACCTGGTGCGTGGCTTCATCAACGATGCGATTCAACGCCTGATCGACGGTACCTTGGATGACACCGCAGCCTACATGGCCAAGTGGTGGTGCACCGAACAACAGTGCAAGGTGGTGGATGAATGCCTTCAACTGTTTGGCGGCTATGGCTTCATGAGCGAATACCCGATTGCACGGCTGTACACCGACGCTCGCGTGCAGCGCATTTACGGCGGCACCAATGAGGTGATGAAAGACCTGATTGCCCGCAAGATTTTTTCCTGAGCAGACACCCAAACAACAGCAACCTTCGAAAGGCTTCTATGAAAAATTCTGTGTATGTGGTCGGCGTGGGCATGGTTCCTTTCGCCAAGCCTTCTTCAACCAAGCCTTATCCCGAGATGGCGTCGTCTGCGGTGCGCTTGGCGCTGCAAGATGCAGGTCTGTCCTACGACGACATTCAGCAGGCCTATGTGGGCTATGTCTATGGCGACTCCACGGCTGGACAGCGCGCGCTGTATGAGGTGGGCATGACGGGTATTCCTGTGGTGAACGTGAACAACAACTGCTCGACAGGTTCGACGGCTTTGTTTTTGGCGCGTCAAGCCGTGGCTTCAGGAGCAGTGGAGTGCGCTCTCGCGCTTGGTTTTGAGCAAATGAACCCAGGGGCCTTGGGCACGCACTTCAACGACCGCCCCAGTCCGTTTGAACGCTTTGACCACAGCACCGAGTTGTTGGTCGGGCATGCCGAAATACCACTGGCCCTGCGTTACTTTGGTGGCGCTGGTTTGGCCCACATGCAAGAGTACGGTACCCCACTCGAGACCTTTGCCAAGATTCGCGCCAAAGCCAGTCGCCATGCCGCCAACAACCCCTTGGCCATTTTCCGCACGGTGGTGACTACAGAAGAGGTGATGCAGTCACCCATGATTTGGCCAGGTGTATTGACCCGCCTGATGGCATGCCCGCCAACCTGCGGCGCGGCCGCCGCGATTGTGTGTACCGAGGCGTTTGCGTCGCGCCATGGGCTCGACCGCTCGGTACGTATTCGCGCCCAGGCCATGACCACGGACACAGCGGCGACCTTCGACGCGCAAGACATGCGTGAGGTGGTGGGGTTCAGCATGACCCAGTCTGCTGCGAATTTTGTGTACGAATCAGCAGGGATTGGGCCTCAAGATGTCGATGTCATTGAACTGCACGACTGCTTTGCGCAAAACGAATTGCTGACCTACGAAGCCCTGGGTTTGTGCGCCAAAGGTGAGGCCCGTAAGTTCATCGACGATGGCGACAACACCTATGGCGGTCAGGTGGTGACCAATCCTTCTGGGGGCTTGCTCAGCAAAGGCCATCCCCTGGGCGCGACTGGGTTGGCGCAGTGCACCGAGCTGGTCCAGCAACTGCGCGGTACAGCCGATCAGCGCCAGGTCGAAGGTGCGCATTTGGCGTTGCAGCACAACCTGGGACTGGGCGGTGCGTGCGTGGTCACGCTGTACGAAAAAGCCTAAGGAGTGCCCGCCATGATCGACAAAAAATGGATAGGACATGAATTCCCCTCTTCTACGTTGACGCTAGAGCGAGGACGTCTTCAGTTTTTTGCAAGAGCGATTGGGGAAACCGATCCGGTGTACACCGATGTGGCAGCTGCGCAGGCTGCGGGCTATACCGACTTGCCTGCACCGCCGACTTTCATTTTTGGTATTGAGCTGGAGTCTGGGGCTAGCGATCAATTGCTGCAGACCTTGGGCATTCCTTTTAAAAAATTGCTGCATGGTGAACAAGGCTTCACCTTCCACCAACCGGCATGTGCGGGCGACACCGTGACCGTGCAACCCCGCATCACCGAGATCTATGACAAAAAAGGTGGCGCGCTGGAGTTTGTCGTCAAGCTGTCTGAAGCGCGCAACCAAAGAGGCGAGTTGGTCGCTGAGATGCGCACCGTGCTGGTGTGTCGGCACGCATGAAAAAGGAGTGAAGTGATGTCCAAAGATTTTTCTGCGCTTCGTGTGGGTGACGCGTTGCCTACCATGGTGTTACCCCCCGTCAAACGCACCACGCTGGCCTTGTTTGCGGGTGCTTCTGGCGACTACAACCCGATCCACATCGACCTTGATTTTGCCCGTCAAAGTGGTTTGCCCGATGTGTTTGCCCACGGCATGCTCGGCATGGCCTGGCTGTGTCGACTGTTGACGCAATGGGCGCCGCAACGGCAGTTGCGCAAGGTTGATGTGCGCTTTGGTGGCATCACACACTTGGGCAACATCATTTCTTGCCGTGGCAAAGTCATTGAGCTCAACGACCTTGCTGGTGAGCCATGTGCGCGCGTGGAGGTCGCCTCGATCAACCAATTCGGTCAAATCAAGATTGCAGGCGAAGCCTGGATCGCACTGGCCTGACAGATTCATCCCAAGGAGAAAAAATGTCCCAAAAATTAGCAGGAAAAGTTGCTGTGGTTACTGGATCGGGGCGTGGCATTGGCCGCTCAATCGCCCTCAAACTCGCCAGCGAAGGCGCGCGATTGGTCATCAACGACTTGGACGAGGAACCGGCCCAAGCTGTGCGTGAGGAAATCCTCAAGATGGGCGGCGAGGCCGCGGTTTGCTGCGGCAGTGTGGTGGCGCCCGACTTTGCAGAGCGCTTGATCGGCACCACCACCCACACCTACCAAGGCTTAGACATCCTCATCAACAACGCGGGCTACACCTGGGACAGCGTGATCCAGAAAATGACCGATGAGCAGTGGTACGCCATGATCGATGTGCATTTGACGGCACCCTTTCGCATCCTCAAAGCTGCGCAGCCTGTCATTCGCGCGCTGAGCAAGGCAGACGCAGACGCGGGCCGACGGGTAGTGCGCAAGGTGGTCAACATCTCCTCGGTAGCGGGCTTATTTGGCAACGCAGGTCAAGCCAATTACGCGACCGCCAAAGCTGGCATCACGGGCATGACCATGACCTTGGCCAAAGAGTGGGGTCGTATGAACACCACCGTCAACTGTGTGGCCTTTGGGTTGATCAAGACCCGGCTCACCGACGCCACGGCCGATTCAGAGACCACGGCGCACATCGACGGGCGCGACATCAAGGTGGGGGTCAATCCCGACCTCATGGCGATGATGGAGCGCAGCATTCCCTTGGGTCGAGGTGGCACACCCGAAGAGGCTGCGGGCGCTGTGTACCTGCTGTGCATTCCCGAGTCGGATTACGTGAGTGGTCAAACGCTGATTTGCAGCGGCGGCCTCACCGGTATTTGAGTGTGAACACGCCCATCCAAGCACGTGATGGCATCGAGTGGGGCGTCCAAGAAGGTGTGGCACGCCTGACGCTGAACCGGCCAGAAGCGGCCAATGCGATTGATCTGCCAACCGCGTTGGCGTTGTCGGCGGCCATTGACGAATTGGTAGCTGCCGCACCGCGCGTGATCGTAATTGCAGCACGCGGCCCCATCTTCTGTGCCGGCGGCGACATTCAGTCGTTCGTCCGTGCGGGACCGGACCTCGAGCGCTTGGTGGGCGAAATTTTGACCCCGTTGCTGCCCGCTTATTTGACCTTGGCCAACGCCGACTGCCCGATCCTCTCGGTGGTGTCCGGTCCTGTGGGTGGGGCGGGTATTGGTCTTGGTTTTGTGGCTGATGTGGTGATCGCCAGCACCGCGATGAAGCTGAGAACTGGCTATGCCGCCATTGGGCTGTCGCCAGATGTGGGCGCTTCTTACTTTTTGGCTCGGCGGGTTGGCGCCATGCGTGCCCAACGCTGGTTGATGCTCAGCTCACCTATCTCTGCGCAAGAGTGCCTAGACGCGGGCGCGGTGGATGCGTTGTATCCACCCGAACAATTGCCCCAAGCCGCTGCGGAGTGGACCCAGCGGTTGCTGGATGCGGCGCCGAATTCGATGGCTGCCATCAAGCAGCTCATGCGCTCCTTTGGCCGCTTGGCCCTAGACGATCACCTGGCCTTTGAGCGTGAGCTGCTTGAAGCCTGTGCGCGCACGAACGATGCACAAAAGGGCATCGCGGCGTTCATAGCCAAACGTGATGCGGACTTTTTGGGCGATTGATCAATCAGTCAGGTTCTAGGAGCTAACTCAATAGGAGCGAATCAGAAAATCCGGCAATTATCAGCATGAACCACTCGCAATTCAACCGATGAAAGGATAGTTCTCGAGTGCTACTCTGACTGAGTCATTTGCGCAAGTAAGAAAAATAGCAAACCCGCTAAGGTTCGCTATTTTTGGGGATTCTGCTTAGTGTGCAGGTTGCTCAGTTCAGGTGGTCTTTCAGTCCTTTGCCCAGGCGGAACTTTGGCACCTTAGCGGCTTTGATCTTGATGGCTGCGCCAGTGCGTGGGTTTCGGCCAGTGCGAGCAGCACGTTTGCCAACTGCGAAAGTGCCGAAGACGACCAAGCTAACGGTGCCCCCTTTTTTGAGCGTCTTCTTAACGGCATCAACAATGGATTCATTCATACCTGGGGTAAACCATCGCCCCATTCCACCTTCGCCAGTGGCAGGATCATATGTGGTTCAGCCATGCACCCGGACAGTGATATGGTTTTTCTAACCCTAACAAAGGATGCTTCAATGTTTGTTTCTATGCAACCGATTTTGAGTTTTTTGTGTCGCGTTTTATTGGCGATTATTTTCATCGTCTCGGGTTTCAACAAGGTGACGGGCTTTGACAACTCTGTGGCCTACATCCTTTCAAAAGGACTCCCGATGCCCGAGCTTGGTGCAGCCGCGGCGGCAGCTTTAGAACTTGTGGGCGCTGCAGCACTTATTGTTGGATGGCGAACGCATTGGGCTGCGTTGGGGTTAGCGATTTACTGTGTATTGACGGCCTATTTCTTTCACGGTTTTTGGGCAGTGCCTGATGCGCAAGTGGCGGGTCAGACAATTCAGTTTCTCAAAAACATTGCCATGACGGGTGGTTTCTTCGGGATCATGGCGTGGGGTGCTGGGCCATGGAGCTTGGATGCTCAACAAACTGTGCAGGCTCAAACGAAAGAAATTGAATGATCTAGCGGGACAAGTGAGAGGCTGTTGGAGTTACGAGTTCTTTCATGCCTCTTTAAAGCTGCCAAGTTCATATCGAATTTTTAAAATGGAAGCCAACGCCCAAATTTTGACGACATACGCTGTTGAAAAGATCAGCCCGTCTTCATTTCTGTCAATAGGTTTTGAACAAACCAGAATATGGAATCGATGAAACTGCGTAAAAAATTTAGAGACCGTAGTTACTTCATTGTTCTTTTTCTGCTGACTGTTTTACCTTTCAACGGATGGACGCAAGACTTTCCAAATCGAGCTGTTAAATTGATAGTGCCTTTTCCTTCTGGAGGCGGCGTTGATGCTGTTGCGCGCACGGTTGCCGAAAAGTTGGCCCTTGAGATAAAGCAGCCAGTGATTGTGGAGAACAAAGGTGGCGCAGGCGGGGCGCTGGGAGCGTCATGGGTAGCCCGCTCTCCTGCTGATG
>CAIMWY010000145.1 GCA_903845315.1 uncultured Burkholderiales bacterium | reverse complement strand
TATCAGCCGCAAGCTTTTGAGCTGCAGCGCGAGCGGCAGCTGCTTTTTCAGCCGCCAATTTATCGGCTGCCATTTGGTCAGGCGACTTCTCTTGTCCTGCACGCATGGCGGCTGCTTTTTCAGCCGCGGCCTTTTGTGAAGCCAAACGCTCAGCCCCTGCCGATTTTTCTGACGCAGCAGCTTTCTCAGCTGCTTTTTCAGCGGCCGTGGCAGCTAAAGCGGCCTTGGCTGCCAAAGCTTGCACCTTGTCTTGGGCTTGGTTGACCGATGCCAAGTCTTGCTTGAGTTTTTGAATTTCAACCTGCATAGCGGGTGAACCAACAGCCGAATTCGATGCCGATTTGACCGATGCAGCTTGGGCAAAAATGAGCATCTTGCCTTCAAGCGACGTCAGCTTGGCGTCTAGCCCTTGCAATTGCTTTTGCATGTTTTGAAACTTCGGGTCATTGACCTTGTTGCCTTGGTCCGCCACGTTGTTGGGCATGGACGAAATAGCCCGCCCCAATTCTTCCAATCGGTTGGCGACTCGGGTTTGAATAGTCGCCAACTCTTCTTGTTTTTCAGTAATTTCCCCGAAATCCGCATTGGTTTTGCTGATCGAGTTGATGCTGGCATCCACCTCAATCACGCGCTTGGCCATGGCATAAATCATGGTGTCGAGCTCTTTGATCGACTTGGTCATCTTGATGGTGATGGCAAAAAAGACACCCATCGCAATCAACAAGCAGGCCGCAAAACTTGCCAACACAATGCGCGACTGCAGCACATTGAGTCGGTTGTTTTCTTGAATCTTGGCGACCACCGCACGCATGCTCGCGCTCACATCAGCCGCAATGCTGGCAGAACGGGTAGAGACCTCGGCCGAGTCGAGCACCACCGACGTCAACTCTTCAATTTGGCGCGCCACCTCGGTGCTGTCCAATGACGAATTGGCCAACTCGGTCAAGCGCTGAGACGTGGCATCCACATCCATCGTGGTTGCCGTCGCCTCGTCGTTGGGTTGTTGGGTTTCCGCCATGTTCAAACCTTTGTTGTCTGTTCTAGTTGATCAAGTCGATCGTTGAGTTTTTGAATTTCTTCACCGAGATGTCCAATTCGAATTTGACATTGCTCAAGCCATGAATCGGTCTCAGGCGGGGTATCTTGAGCAGTTTGCAGCTCAGCTGCGAACTCAAGTTGCGGCACATCGCTGAGCTCGGCCTGTGCTGGCACTACGCTTGGTGACGCCGCATCTTCTGACGCGGGTTCTTGCACAAGCACAGGTGTCGGAACATGCTCAGACACAGGCTGGGGTATTGCTTCTTCAAGCACAGCAACCACCTGCTGCTCGGTCAAGGTAGGAATCTTGGCCAAGGCCTCTGCCGACATACCGCGGGCGTCATCGGGCAGGTTAGGCACCGTGATCTTGGTCATCGTCTCGGGCTGGTAAGCCGGCACAAAATCGACCGACTCGTCCGTTACTTGGACAGACTCATCCTCATGACCAGGACGAATAATTTTGTCTTCTTCAGACTTCATGCGGGCATCTCCGTACCGGTCTCATGGGCGATCAAATTGGCTTTGTAAGGACTGACTGGAGCGCAGCCACGCTTTGGACAATAAGGGGTTGAACCTCATGTAAGCATCGGCTTCAACTTTGCTATCAAAAGGCCCTGCCACCAAAATGAAGTAGCGCCGGGTCGTGCCTTTTTTGCGCGGCGACAAGATACGCGCACTCGCATACAACTTATTACTTCTTTTGAAGGAATTAATTTCTTCTTCCGTATCAAAAGCTGCCAGCTGCAGCACATACCCATTGCTTGGTAATTTTTTCAACCAAGTCGCATCTGTTCCATCATCCGCCACCTTGGCTGCTGGTTTGGTGAGCGTTGTCGCAGGTTTGGGCTCGCTGGCAGGCGCTGCCGCTTTCTCGACAACGGCCATGGCGGGCTTCTCAACAGCAAGCACAGCGGCACTCGCCGGCACGGCCACCAAGGCAGCTGAAGCAGGCACGGCAGTTGAGCTGGCCGGGCCCATGGGCACTGACGCCGCTTGCGACGCCATCGGCAAGGCGGGGGCCGAGGCCAACACCAGCGGCGCAGAGACCTTTTCTGCGCTTGGCGTCGGTGTGGCAGCCGCCGGGGTGCCGCGCAGCAGGTATTTCTTCATCAACTCAGCTTCGGTCATCACCACATCGCGGTACATGTAGCCAAAAGCCGCCAGCGAAAGCAAGGCCACCAAAAACAGGCCGCCCCAAGGAACTTTGCGCGCTTTGCGTTCAAACACAACGGGTGACTCTGCAGGTTGGTCGGGTTGCGAAAACTCGGCCAACACCGGTTCACGGGAAAACTCAGGCAAGTCGGGCTGGTCAAAAAAATCAGGGCTGCTAGTTCCCCTCGCTGTAGCTGCTGTGGCCACCGGTGGGGTGCTTGGCCTTGCGACGTTAACGGCCGTTGCACTGGCGCTTGCGGGCAAGGGCTGCGTCAACAGCACCTGATCTTGTGGCGGCTTGTCAGCCCCCGGCACCCGCCATGAGGGTTTGGTAGCGGGCTTGAGCAGACTGGCGGCCAGTTCTTCAGGGGTGGGGTCAGGTGTGTCAGTTACCCAATCTGTCAAAGGTTCTTTGACTTCCCCCACTTTGGCCTCGACTTCCCACTGCAGCAAATTTTTACCAAAGGCATCGAGCTTGTTGCGAAAGCTGCCACTGCGCTTGAGCAACAAAATGATGCTGATGTTGCCAGCCGGAAACCCATTGACCAAACGCGCTAACAGTTGCAATTCAAAGTCTTGCATCAAGATCGAATCACGAAACACCAAATAGCGTCGGGGTGCGTGCTTGGCCTCTTTTTCCAGCGCTTGATTGAGCGTCAACTCCGACAAAATTTCATTGAACTTTTGCACCAATTGCTCTGAATTGGTGGAGGCGCAAAACTCGATCTGCGTTTCGCCTTTGGCGCGCAAACGCTCTTCAAACAAACTGCCGTAGAAATCAAGCACCGAGTCGTGGTCGCTCAACACCGCCAAATTGAGGCTTCCCTCCGTCAACGACTTGAGAAGGATTTCAAAACGGAGCCTGTCGCCAGGCGTTTGGTACATGTCGGTCATACGGGCAACTTCTTGGCTCTTAAGAGGTCATCAAGACGCCGTTGGCATCGAACTTCATCTCATCAGGAATGGACGGCGTGGGTTTGACCACATCATGTCCTCGTCCATATGACTGGTTGAGACTGAACACATAAGCAATCACCTGCGCCACAGCGTGGTAGAGAGCCTCTGGAATGGGGTGGTCCAACTTCGTGGTGAAGTATAAGGCGCGAGCCAACAAAGGCGCCTCAAACAAATAGACACCATGCGTCTGCGCCTCTTCACGAATGCGGGCGGCCAAACCATCTTCACCTTTGGCCACCAAGAGGGGCGCCCCGTCGCCGGTTGGGTCATACGACAGCGCCACCGCAAAGTGGGTTGGGTTGGTGATCACCACGTCGGCATCTTTGACCTTGCCCATCATCTTGTTTTCCAAGATCTCACGCTGGCGACGACGAATCTGACCTTTCACCTCGGGGCTACCCTCAGAGTTCTTCATCTCATCGCGCACCTCTTGCTTGGTCATCTTCAATTTTTTGTTGAGCTGATGACGTTGCAGCGGCACATCCACCAAGGCCACCAACACCAGCCCTAAGCTCAACCAAAAACAGGCATCCACAATGATGGTGCCCGATATCTTGACTGCTGCGCCCAAATCCATTTGCGAAATATTGGTCAAGTCGTTGAGGTTGTTCATCACCGAAATCAACAAAATGGCACCCACCACCAAAAACTTGGCCACGGCCTTGCCAAGGTTGATCAGTGCATCCATTCCGAACATGCGCGCCAGCCCGGTCATCGGGTTGAGTTTGCTGAATTTGGGCAGTGCCAAATGCGGAGAAAAAATAAAGCCACCGGCCAACGTGGTCGACAGCACGGCAATCACATATAGCACCGCCATCAACGGCAACACAATCAAAAATCCGTCTACCATGGCGTTGCCAAAAATTGCGGGCAACAACTCGGCCTTGTCGGTGATGCGTCGATCAAATGACAACTGGCTTTTGAACAAGCCCCCCATACTGCTAAACAGGTACTGGCCCATCATGGTGAAGAACAAGGTCGCCACCACCATCATGGCGGCAGGCGGCAGTTCTTGCGAACGCGCAATTTGCCCGTCTTCACGGGCCTTGCTCATCCGCTGCGCGGTGGGTTCTTCGGTTTTGTCTTGTCCGCTTTCTTCTGCCATGTCATTCTCCTAAGTAGGAACGAAGCATCAGAAACGACTGCGTCCATATCCAATGGATACGCGACACGTTATTGCCCATCGACATGATGAGGATCACAAACCCCGTCAAGATCAAGGCGGGAAAACCCACCGTGAAAATATTCAAGCTCGGTGCGGCGCGCGCCACAAAGCCTAGGCCAATGTTGATGAACAACAAAGTCATCATCACCGGCAAGGCAATCAACAAAGCGCCTAGAAACATCATGCTGCTCCAGTTGATCATCTTGCCCAGCATGTCTTGGCTGAAAAATTCTTGGCCAATGGGTACCAATTTGAATGACTCCAGCACCAAGCCAAACACAATCAAGTGCCCGCCCATGCCCAAGAAAATCAAGGTACCCATGATGTTGAAAAACGCAGACAACACCGGCACGTTGCCCATGTTGGGGTCAATCATGTTGGCAATGGTCAAGCCCATCGAGGCTGAAATTGCCTGACCTGCCACCACCAAGGCGGCAGATGCCACTTGAAACACCAGCCCCATGGTCAAGCCAATCAAGATTTGGCGCGAAATCTCCATCAAACCTTCGGCAGTCACCGGGTCGATGCGTGGAATATTGACCTGCTGGGTCACCACAAAAGCCATGGCAAAGGCCAACAAAATACGAATGCGCATATTGACTGCGCGCATTGAGAAAATAGAGGTGAATGCCAAAAAAGCAGACAGGCGCAGCATTGGCCAAATGACGACCAAAAACTTATCGAGGATGTCGATGAGCGCCAGGTTCATGATGGCTCAAATGAACAAACTGGGAATGCGGGTGAAGATGCCCTTGGTGTAGTCCACCATGGTGTTGATCATCCAACCGCCAGCGATGGACATGGTCAAGCCCACAGCCAAAATTTTCGGAATAAAGCTCAAAGTCTGCTCGTTGATCGACGTCGCGGCTTGAAAAATACCCACCACCAAACCCACGATCAAACCCACACCCAGCAAGGGCCCCGAGATGATCATGGTCATCCACAAAGCCTGACGGGCCAAATCTACAACAGCTGCGGTATCCATGCTGACTCCTTAAAACACAAAACTATTGGCAAGCGACGCCATCAACAGCGTCCAGCCGTCGATCAGCACAAACAGCATCAGCTTGATGGGCATAGAGATGATCATGGGCGACAACATCATCATGCCCATCGACATCAACACACTGGCCACAATCAAGTCGATCACCACAAACGGGATGTAAATCAAAAATCCAATCGTGAACGCACTCTTGATCTCTGAGGTGATGAACGCTGGCATCAAGGTGGTGAAAGGCACCTGAGCCGAGCTTTGCAATTCGCCACGGTTGGCAATTTGCATGAACATGGCGATGTCGTCTTCGCGGGTTTGTTTGGTCATGAAGTCACGCACGGGTACTTCGGCCTTGATCAAGGCTTTGTCAAAATCCAGATTGCTGTTCATATAAGGGCCAATGGCTTCTTTGTAGACCTGCTCAAACACGGGCGACATGATGAAGAAGGTCAAAAACAAGGCCAAACCCACCAACACAGTATTGGGTGGTGTTTGTGCCGTACCCAGCGCTTGGCGCAAGATAGACAACACAATGATGATGCGTACAAACGAGGTCATCATCAGCAACATGGAGGGCAACAGCGTGAGCGTGGTCATCAAGCCCAGCAACTGCAGGCTCATGCTGTATTGCTGACCGGCTTTGCCGCCGCTCACATTGACCAAAGGAATGCCTTGTGCATGCACCATGGTTGGCAAGGCAACCATGGCCAACAGCAGCATGGCCAAGACCACGTACAAAATTTTTCGAACGATCGGTTTATGCCACATGGTCAACCCCTTGTGCCCAGGTGTGCAGAGTTTTGACTTCACCAGGGCTGACACTGGCCAACACCATTTGATTGTCAACTTGAATCAGCACCATCTTGTGTTTGAGGCTCAAGGGCAAAGCCTCCAGCACTTGAATGCGGCGCTCGCTTTGTCCTGTCACACCGAGGTTTTTACTGCGCTTGACCCACCACCAGGCGCCCAACAACAGCAGCAACACGCTGAGCGTGCTGGCAATGAACTGGGTCCAGTTGAAACTTTGCATGGTGCTTTCCTTCAAGACATGACGGTTTTTTGACACTTCACGTGCCTTTGCAGAAGGTATTGCAATGGTTGTGCCAACCTGCTGACACCATCTGGCGCGGCGGTATAGTTATTTCATGAAAAAGCTTTTTGGTCTGGCGCGTGACCTGTGGCATGCCGGCGGCACCGGTGGCCTCAACTGGCATGTGCATGCCTACGCCACCCGTTCACAGTGGTTGGGCACCATCGCTGAGATGGATCGTTTTTTACAGCGGATTCGTCCCAACACCAAAGAGTTGGTCTTGATCGGTGCCAGTGCCGGTTGGATGATGCCACCCAACTGGTTGGCGCGCTTTGATCGCATTGACGCCTACGACATCGACCCCTTGGCTGCCCATCTATTCCGTTGGCGCCACGGCCAGTCCTTGCGCGCACAAGGCATTGAGCTTGTGATGCATCGGCAAGACGCCTTGACCTCGCTGCCTGAATTGTTGCAACGCCACCCCCAAGCTTGTCTGTGGTTTGACAACCTGCTGGGCCAACATCGCTACCGGGTGCGCGATGAGGTTCGTGCCGAGCAAGAGATCGCCGCCTTGAAACACCAGTTACACGGCCGAAGTTGGGGCAGTGTGCACGACCTGTACTCTGGCCCCACCCAGGACATGGCGTGGGCCGTTCGCATCAAATCGCTCACACGTGATGGGGTTGACGCCAGCCAACTCGACAACCAGCAAGCCCAAGCCCTGCTGCAAGACGTTGGCGCCAAAGACGTTTGGAGCGATCACCTCACCACACAGGTCTTTCCACCTGGCACCGCCACCACCCTGATTCCCTGGCCCTTCAAAGACCAACACTGTCACTGGCTGCAGGCGGGGTGGGTTGCGCCAACGCGCGCCAACCCATGACGTGGCAGCCTTCTCGCTGATGTTGGCCTGATCCGCCAAAGATCACGGCGGCGTCAATGGGTTCGCCGCCGCCCAATCGCTGCCATTTGCGAATACCAGTCAGCCAATCTGAGGCGAAGGTGGTTCCCGATTTGATTTCTATAGGCCGCAGACCTTGGGGCGTTTCTAATAAAACGTCGATTTCATGACCCGTGTTATCGCGCCAAAAGTACAAATCTGCAGGCCACCCTTGGTTGAACCGTTGCTTGACCAGTTCACCGATCACCCATGTTTCAAATAAAGCGCCGCGCGCTGCATGCGTATCCAAACTGTCTGCATCACGAATGCCCAAAAGCCAAGCCATCAAGCCCACATCTAAAAAATAAAGTTTAGGAGTTTTGACCAAGCGCTTGCCAAAGTTTTGGTGGTGCGGTTGTACGCGCATGACTAGATAACTGGCCTCCAAAACAGACAGCCATTCACGTGCCGTCGTCGCCGAGATGCCACAGTCTGCCCCCAAAGAAGCCAAGTTGAGCAATTGCCCCGAGCGGGCGGCACACATTTTGACGAAACGTTGAAACTGCGACAAATCACGCACAGCCACCAACTGCCGCACATCACGCTCCAAATAGGTAGCGATGTAACTGACAAACCAATCTTGCGGACTGACTTTTCGGTCATACAACACAGGATACCCACCTTGAAAAAGCAGTTGGTTCAAACCTTTGGGCAATCGACCTCCTGCTTGAAGTTCTTGCGCGCTCAAAGGCAACAACTCAACCCGCGCAACTCGGCCCGCCAATGTTTGCGTAATACCAGCCACCAGCTCGAACTGTGCCGAGCCGGTCAGCACAAAGTCGCCCATCTTTCCACGCTCGTCGACCAAGCCTTGCAACCAGGACAGCAGAGATGGGCAACGCTGCACCTCATCCAACACAGCGCCCTGTTGAAAGCGTTGCAAAAAGAGTCGGGGATCGCGTTGCGCGAACTCCAGCTCATCTGGATTTTCAAGTGACACATACGCCTTGTCTGAAAAAACAAACTTAGCCAGTGTTGTCTTGCCAGATTGCCGCGGCCCTGTCAGGGCAATGATGGGAAATCCTTGAGCCAATCGCTGTAGCGTGGCGGTGGCAGCGCGTGGAATCATTTCTTACAAATCAGAAGTTAAAGTTTCGATTAGTAATTTTAGGGCGCACCTGAAAAACGTCAAGTCCTGCGCTGACCTCGAATCTTCAAAGACCACCACTGTCACTCTCACTGGCTGCAGGCGGGGTGGGCTCAGGCTTTTAAGTTGTAGAGCATCACGCCCACATCGTCCATCTCGCGCTGTTCGCGCTTTCTGGCGTGCTCACGCACGGCTTTGAGATCTTGTTCGAGCAAGGTTTCCATCTGAATGCGCTTTTGTTCCGCAGCGCGCAGCGCCAGTTGCATGTGCGCCAGATGTTGCTGGGCTTGCATCAAGTCTTCATCCACACGCGCAATGAGTGATTGCAGTTGCTGCATGAAACCGCGAAAGTTCAAAGTCTGCGCCATGCTGTGGACTTGTCGCTCGGCTTCTTGCGAGCGGCGCACATAGTCCTCGTACAACATCGCCATGCGCTGACGGCTCTGCTGCAAATGCATCACGCGTTGACGCGCTTTGGTAATGTTGGCGTGCGCCTCATCACATTTTTCTTTGGCTTTTTTGGCCAACACCGGCCAGGCGGCTCGGGGTTTCATGACAACAAATGACGCAACTGCTCGCGGGTGACTTCGTAGTCCTCACCGACGTGCATGTCTTGGCGCAAGAACATCACCATTGACTCACGCAAACGAATGGCCTCGTCCAACTCAGCATTGGTGCCGGCCTCATAAGCCCCCACCTGCACCAGGTCGGCATTTTGTTGGTAAACCGACCACAGGCGACGAAACTTGTTGGCTTGTCGCATGTCATCTGGGTTCACCAAAATTTGCATGACCCGAGAAATAGAGCCATTGAGGTCAATCGCCGGGTAATGCGCTTGATCGGCCAAGCGACGCGACAACATGACCTGCCCATCCAACGACGCACGGGCAATGTCCACGATCGGGTCTGAAGCGTCATCGCCCTCGGCCAACACCGTGTAAATCGAGGTGATCGAACCATGGCCATGGCGACCCACTCCACCGCGCTCGATCAAATTGGGCAGTAATGCAAAAACGGAGGGCGGGTAGCCTTTGGCGGTAGGTGGCTCGCCAATGGCCAAACCAATTTCACGCTGTGCGTGGGCCACGCGGGTCAAGCTGTCGCACAGCATCAACACGTTTTTGCCTTGGTCGCGAAAATATTCGGCCACCACATGGGTCATGTGGGTGGCTTTGAGGCGCAGAACGGGCGAGACGTTGGCAGGTGCCGCAATCACCACCGACTTGGCCAACCCCTCTGGGCCCAGCGATTCAGCAATAAAAGCTTGCACCTCACGGCCACGCTCGCCAATCAAGCCAATCACCACCACATCGGCCTTGGTGAAACGCGTCAGCATGCCCAAGAGCACGCTCTTGCCCACGCCTGAACCAGCCACCAAGCCAATGCGTTGTCCTCGGCCGATCGTCAACACGCTGTTGATCGCCTTGACGCCCACGTCCAAAATGCTGTCAATCGGCCCACGTTCCATCGGGTTCAAAGGCCGCCCCAGCAAACTCAATTGATCGGGCAATTCGGGCATGGGCAGCCCGTCCAGTGGTTGGCCTCGACCATCGACCACGCGACCCAGCAGACCATTGCCCAAGCGCACTTGGGCTGAATTACTGATGACACGCACCATGTCACCAGGGCCCACACCGACCGGGTCGGTGAATGGCATCAGGTAAAGCGTTTTATCGTTAAAGCCCACCACCTCGGCCTCAACACGGTGGCCGTTTTTACCCAACACCTCGCAGCACGCGCCCAAAGGGGCCATGATGCCTCGTGTCTCCAGCGTCAAGCCCACCAAACGCACCAAGGTGCCGCTGACGCGAGGTTCAGGAACCCGCAACTTAGCTAAGCTGTGGTGCACCTCTTGGGCAAAGTCAATCATGGCGATTCATTATTTGGTTTCAATCATGCCGCGAATCACGGCGGCTACTCGAGTTTGATCCTGTTGTACCACCATGCGCACCACACCCACCTTGTCTTCGTAGCTCTTGGCGTTGTTGAGCAACTCCGGCGGAATGCTTGGCTTCTTAGCGTTTTGTCTCTCGCGCTTCATGCGGTCTTTGATCTCGGACAGGCTTTCACCCTCGCGCATTTCAATTTCGCCTTCTCCCAACGCCTCTGCCTCGCCAGCCCCTTCGGTCGATGCCGCTTGACCGTCGTCACCGGTGACACCATCGGCATCGGTTCCGTCGGTTTGACTTTGCGTGTCTGCTGCATCCCCATCGGACGCTTCTATTGTCTCTGCGATCACAGGTTCAGGTTCAGGCTTGGGTTGCAAGCGCAGGGGCAACTCAATCAACAATTGTTGGTAGCGAATTTGGTTGGCCCGTTTGGCTTCTTCTTGGTAAGTCCTGCGCGCTATTTCGTCATGAATAGCCTCGAGCATGGCGCGTTGTTCGGCGTCGGTATAAATCGGATTACCCACCACATTGAGCACCAAAGGGCGCACCACGGTGACGAGCACCACCATAAAGATCAGTCCTAGCAAAATGGTGTTGAGTACGTCAGGCAAGATCATCGTCATGCTCCGTGATGTGTTTGCTAGGTTCGGGTTTGACCAATGCAGACTTGTTTTGCCAACTCGGCACATCGCTCAACAGCCCGCGCGCTAAAGCATGCAAGCGGTGTTCGACCAAGTCTTCCACCACCATGTCGTTGGCAAATACGCGCACGCTGCCGGGCTTGAGCTCTGCCACAGCTTCAAGCCGCAGGCCTTCTAAAAAATCACCGCCTTGCGCTTGCAGGCGTTTTTTGTCTTCTGGGTTGAGTTCAACCACCACACCTTCTTGTAACGGGTGACTTACTTCGTCCAAGCAGTGTTGGACTAAGCGCTCAATGGTTTTGCTGGAAGCACTGAGTTCACCCAACACCAGTTGCTCTGCCAAATGCAGGCTCAGGCGTTTGAGAGGTTCGAAAAACTGTTTCGGGTCGGCCACCAAGGCCTGTACCTCTTGCGTCACCTTGGCCAGCAAAGCACATTGATCGGCAAGCTCTTGGGCCATGGCCTCACGGGCTTGAAGTGCGCCTTGTTCCAGTCCTTGGGCCAGGCCTCGTTCAAACTGCTCGGCTTCACGTTGCGCCACTTCTTCTGGCGCAACGCCAACGTGCACTGGCACAGGCTCAGCTTCATGCGCAGCCTCTGGCTCGGTTTGAGAGTCAGACGCTGCATCCAAGCCATCAAGGTCCAGCGCTGCATCGGTCTCGGTAACGGCTTGAGCAACGGCACGTTCATCTGCCTGTGCTTCTTGTGCTTCTGCCGCGCTCAGTGCTTCTGGTGTGTCTGTGTGTGTCGCTTCTTCATCTGGTGCGGCAAGGTCTTGCGTCAATGCATCGGCTTGCAGCGCCTGCGACGCAGTCTCATCGCCTGAATCGGTCGGTGCGAGGTCTTGTGCATCCACGTCAAACGCCAAGTCATCGTCTTGTGATGCATCCCTTGTTTGCGACGCATCATCGTGCGGGCGCGGCAATGTCTCAGCAGCGTCCAACTCCCCAAGCTTGACGTTTCCAGGCTTCGCACCAATAGGCCCATACACATCGAGCACAAAGGGTAAATGTGCGCTGGTAGATGAACCGTCTTGCGACCCCTCTTTTTGCTCGGCAAAGTTTTCGTTTCTGTGTTCGTCATCGAGCAAGGCCAAAGCCTTGATCGCCTGCGGCGTCAAGGGCTCGGTCATGGGCTCGTAGCGGTCCGCATCAAAACCCGTGCTGTGCGCGGGCAGGCCTGCGTCGGCAAAGTTTGTGGGCTCTCGATCGTTCCAACGCGCAGCATCAAACCCCAAGTCTTCACGCGAAGACTTCAAGTAATTGACGGCCTGCCAAGGCTTGGCAGGACGCAACGGACGTGGCTGGTTATACAAAGTCTGCGCCTCCGAGGATCAGCTCGCCAGAGTCGGACAACTTGCGCGCCATGCGCATGATGTTCTTTTGTGCCGATTCCACGTCGGACATGCGTTGAGGGCCTTTGGCCTCCATGTCGTCGCGGAACATGCCGCGCGCACGCTCTGACATGTTGTCGTAGAAACGGTCTTGGCAGCCGGCACTGGCTCCTTTGAGGGCCATCATCAACATGTCTGGTTCCACCGCACGCATGAGCACCTGGATACCCTTGTTGTCCACGCTGGTCAGGTTTTCGAAGGTGAACATGTTGTCCTGGATCTTGAGCATGATGTCCGGATCAATCTCGTTCAAGCCATTCATGATGCTCGACTCCAAGGCGGTCTTGGTCAGGTTCATGATCTTGGCTGCTGCT
>CAIMWY010000144.1 GCA_903845315.1 uncultured Burkholderiales bacterium | reverse complement strand
GTGACCGTCATTAATCTGGGCCGAGGGTCACCCACTCGGCTCGGTGCTACCTACCCGCCAACTCAGCGAACCGCCTCAACGTTGGCCTACTTGGTATTGCTGCGCGCAGAGATTGCCCGTTTCACCCGAACTTAATCGGCTCGTCTCTGTTGCTCTGATCCTCACCTCACGGTGGAGAGGTGTTACCTCCTGCGCTGTCCTATGCAGTCCGGACGTTCCTCCAGTGCGGCATTTCTGCCCAACGCTTGCGCGCTGACCTTGCGGCTTGCACCGGCGACGGCCTAGTGAGCTTCACGCGCTGGATTATCCGCCGATAATCACCGCCTCACTTTTTGCTTTGCCCGATCACCACGGGCCCTACGCGTGTGATTCGACTCTCTGAACTCAAATTTCCTCTGGCTGATTTGCCGCTGCCCCAGCGCCGAGCTGCCGACGCCCCCGCAGAAACCGAGGCCGACCGCCATGCGGTGCCCCACCCCGTGGACACCTTGCGCCAGATGGCGGCACAGGCCTTGGGGCTGACATCGTCAGACATTGCCACTTTGGACGTGTTCAAACGCAGCTTTGATGCGCGCAAAAAATTGCTGGTGGTCTACATCGTCGACGTCACACTGACCGATCCCACGCAAGAGGCCACGCTGCTGGCCCAACACGCGCAGCACCCCCACATCCACCCCACCCCGGCCATGGATTGGCAGCCCCCTGCCCACGCACCCGGCGATTGGGGGCCACACCGAGGGCGAACGCCCGGTGGTGGTGGGCTTTGGGCCTTGTGGCATTTTTGCGGCCTTGGTGTTGGCGCAAATGGGGTTCAAGCCCATCGTGATCGAGCGCGGCACCTCGGTGCGTCAACGCACCCAAGACACCTGGGGCCTGTGGCGCAAGCATGTGCTCAAGGCCGAGAGCAATGTGCAGTTTGGCGAGGGGGGTGCTGGCACCTTCTCAGATGGCAAGCTGTACAGCCAAATCAAAGACCCGCGTCACCTAGGCCGCAAAGTGATGCAGGAGCTGGTGCGTTTTGGCGCACCCGAAGAAATTTTGTGGGCCGCACATCCGCACGTGGGCACCTTCAAACTGGTCAAGGTGGTGGAGGGCCTGCGCGAAGAAATCATCCGCTTGGGCGGCGAGGTGCGCTTTGAGCAGCGCGTGGTGGACCTGTTGTACGAGGATGCACCGTCTGCCCCGCACACGGCCACAGCACCACGTCAACGCCAAGTGCGTGGTTTGCGCGTGTTCGACCTGGCCAGCGGCGAGACCCACACACTGAATGCGCACCATGTGGTGATCGCCTTGGGCCACAGCGCACGCGACACCTTCACCATGCTGCACCGCCATGCGGTGTCGATGGAAGCCAAACCGTTTTCAGTCGGCGTGCGCATCGAGCACCCCCAAAGCGTGATTGACCGTGCGCGCTGGGGCCAACATGCAGGCCACCCTTTGCTGGGCGCGGCCGACTACAAGCTGGTGCACCACGCGGCCAATGGCCGTGCGGTCTACAGCTTTTGCATGTGCCCGGGCGGCACCGTGGTGGCCGCCACCAGCGAGCCGCACCGCGTGGTCACAAACGGCATGAGCCAGTACTCGCGCAACGAGCGCAATGCCAACGCCGGCATCGTGGTGGCCATTGACCCACGCGACTACCCCACCGACCCGGCGGCGTTTGAAGCCGCCTTGGACGATGGCATGGACCACAACACAGCGCACAGCGTGCGCCACGACACCCGCGATGCACCCGGCGGTTTTCACCCGCTGGCCGGCATGGTGTTGCAACGCCAACTCGAATCCCATGCCTACACCTTGGGCGGCAGCAACTACGAGGCACCTGCCCAGTTGGTGAGCGACTTTGTGGCCGGCCGCGCCTCGACCGCTTTGGGCACGGTGGAACCGTCCTACCAACCGGGCGTCAAGATGGTGAGCCTAGACAGTGCCTTGCCTGCCTACGCCATTGCTGCTATGCGTGAGGCCTTGCCGGTGTTTGGCCAAAAGATCAACGGCTTTGACATGCGCGACGCCGTGTTGACGGGGGTTGAAACCCGCACCTCATCGCCCCTGCGCATGGGGCGTGACGACCACTCGTTGCAAAGCCCCAACATGGCAGGGCTATACCCTGCAGGTGAAGGCGCTGGCTACGCAGGCGGTATTTTGTCGGCGGCAGTGGACGGCATCAAAGTGGGCGAGGCCCTGGCGCGCCAGCTGATGACCTTGCGCCCAAACCGATAAGCCCAGCACTGACACAATCTGCCCCACATCCCCCACATCCCCCTCATCCCCACAGACACACCCCAAGGAGACCTCCATGAAAGCCAACACCGTTCTCGACACCATCGGCCACACGCCCCACATCCGCATGCAGCGCTTGTTTGGCGACACGCACCAGGTGTGGATCAAGTCTGAGCGCACCAACCCCGGTGGCTCCATCAAAGACCGCATCGCCTTGGCAATGGTCGAAGACGCCGAAAAGTCAGGCGCCTTGAAGCCCGGCGGCACCATCATCGAGCCCACCTCGGGCAACACCGGTGTCGGCCTGGCCATGGTGGCTGCGGTCAAGGGCTACAAGCTGGTGCTGGTGATGCCCGACAGCATGTCGATTGAGCGGCGTCGCCTGATGCTGGCCTATGGCGCCAGCTTCGATTTAACGCCGCGCGAAAAAGGCATGAAAGGCGCCATCGCCCGCGCCCAAGAACTGGCCGCCGCCACGCCCGGCGCATGGATTCCGCAGCAGTTTGAAAACCCCGCCAACATCGATGTGCATGTGCGCACCACGGCACAGGAAATCCTTAACGACTTCCCCAACGGTGTGGACTACCTCATCACCGGCGTCGGTACGGGCGGCCACCTGAGCGGCGTAGCCAGCGTGCTAAAGGCCAAGTGGCCGCAGCTCAAGGTGTTCGCGGTGGAACCCAGCGCATCGCCCGTCATCAGTGGCGGCGCGCCCTCGCCCCACCCTATTCAAGGCATTGGCGCGGGCTTTATCCCCAAGAACCTCAAGACCGAATTGCTTGACGGCGTCA
Source organism: uncultured Burkholderiales bacterium (assembly GCA_903845315.1). The sequence goes on along the minus strand of CAIMWY010000144.1, from coordinate 196 downwards.
TTCAGGTGGAAGCCGAACCGGCCCGCGATTACGCCCGCCGCAGCGCGCGCGAAGAAGGCTTGCTGGTGGGTATCTCCAGCGGAGCCACGCTGGCCGCCATTGCGCAAAAGTTGCCCGAGATTCCGGCCGGCGCCACGGTGCTGGGCTTTAACTACGACACGGGCGAACGCTACCTGTCAGTGGAAGGCTTCCTGCC
>CAIMWY010000143.1 GCA_903845315.1 uncultured Burkholderiales bacterium | reverse complement strand
GTTTGGATTGCCGGTAAATAATGCTTGCAAATTCACGCTGCGAACTGGCGTCAACTTCGGGCGATTGCAAGAGTTCTGCGAATCCGAAAATGCTCGCCATCGGTGTGCGAAGCTCATGCGCCGCAGTAGAAAGAAACTCGCTTTTCATTTGATCGATTTCGGTTTCGCGCGTCACATCCCGAAAATACAGAATTTGTGACACGGCCACCGATTCGCTGCAGCGCATACCTATCTGCAACACCCGCCTGCCGTTGCTGTCAATCTCGACAAACTGGCGAGCGTCGGGCTTGTCCCGGCTGATCTGCGAGCGCATTCTGGCGATGCCGGTAAAGGTACTTCCCGGTTTGCATAGTTTGGCTAACCAGGCAGAAAATTCTTCCTCTGTCTGTCCTTGCAACAGATCGGCCCCATGCGCCACTATCCTGACAAAGGCCGGATTGAAGTGCTTGACACGGAGCTGCCGGTCAAAGGAAACAATGCCGTCCGGACTCAGTGTAAATATGGTGTCGAGCTGCTCGGTAAGAGTCTGAAACTCCACCAACGCTGTTTGGCGCGTCACCATTTCGCGCCGGATTTGTTGCAGTTGGCGGGTCAGTGCAGCTGCCAGGGCCAGGATCAGCAAACTAAGCAGCGACGCCTGCAACCACAAGGCATTGCGGGCGCGCAGATGGTTGCTCAGCAAACCTTGCATCTCAACAGCCGACACCACCACCAGCCTGTAGTTCGGTATCTTGCGGTAGAAATAGAGGCGCTCGACTCCGTCAACGACCGAGGGCTGCACATAAGAGCCAAACAGGGCTCCATTTGCAATTTGTTTGAACATCGGCGCCGCAGCCGCAACGGTGCCAAACTCTTCCTTGTCACCAATCTTGCGTACCCGTGCAATGCCATCAAGTCCATACAAACCCGAGAGCCCATGCTGCCCCAGGTTGAGCTCGCCGTAAAAGTGTGAAAAATAGCTTGGGTCAATTGAAATCACCACCACGCCAGCGAATTCACCATTGGGTCGGGTGATACGTCTGGTCAATTGAATCGACCATTTGCCGCTGGCTCGGCCAATGACGGGTTTGGAAATGAACAGCTCGCCAGTATCGGCGCCGACGTGAACCTTGAAATGCTCCCGGTCCGACAGGTCGAGCCGCGTTGCCATTGGAAGGTTGGACAGGACATAGATACCCTTCGCGTCGATGACACCCACCTGATTGAAGATTTCGTTGTCTATCACGCCTTTCGCGCTCAAAGACGGCAGGTCAAGGCGGTCACCGATTGCAAGATAACTCGATTGGACAAAGCGGATGACCTGGTCGGCACTGCGCAGCGTGCGGTTCACTTGCTCCTGGCTGACGCGGGTGAGGTTGGCTAAATCACGCTGGGCCGCGGCGATTTCCCGGACCCGGTTTTCACTGACCAGGCTAAACACCTGCCACCAGTTCATCAGTAACAATGCGCCAGCCGCAAGCCAAAGCAATAGCAGAGTGCGCCGGTGTTTGGCGAGGGTGTGATCCATATCGATGCCGGGCATGTGGGGTGTTAGCTCCGAGTTATCGGCTCGGGTTGGCGTGGCCTGCCGTCCGCCTGCAAGACGCGGGTTGATTCAAAGAATGTATATAAACCTGCGACTTCTTCTTGCTCATATGTATCTAAGCTTGCTGGGGGGGGTTCAGGGAATCCCTTTACATTTCTCTCATATTCTTTAAAGAGTCATGGCCATCCTGTTACCGCCTCTCAAGGAAAATCTTCTCTTGGTTTTGTCAGATGCATGCTTGCAAACAAGGCGTTAGGCGCGTCATCACAAATCTTTCCAAAAACAGCTGAGCATGCTAATTCCAGCCTGTGTCATCTAGCTTCTTGCTTCCCCGATGTAGCTGAGCTTAGAAGGGCTGCGTCTGCTCCTCGGCCACAGAGGCTTCTCCTTGCGGTTGCTCAGCTAGCAGGCGCTGTTCGCTGTGAGTTGGGAGCTGCAGTGTTGGCCTCACGCTCTGCACCTTCCAGGAACATGCCAGGATCAGAGTCTGCTAATCTGGTCGCTTGTGGTCAGAGTCGTCATTCACTCTGTCTCCGTCTTCTTTTGCTGGGTCAATTTGCCCTGCAACATGAATGGTATTGGACCATGCCTCAGTGCGACCTTCTACTGTCTAATCTGAGGCAGTTGGCCAGTATTAATCAAGCTCCAGTGGCTACACAGGCTACAGCAGATTCTCTTCCAGTCATTCATGATCGGTTCCCGCTGGATTCATGCCCTAGCTCTGTGGGATTGTTTCTGGCAGCACTGACACATTCGTGGCCTTGGAAATTGGCGGTGTCTGTTTTCGGAACCATAGGGGGAGGTACTGTGTCAGGAGACGGGAAATGCTATCTTGTGCATCCTCCTCCTAAGCTGTTTAGTAACTCCTTGCTGGTCCACACCTTGCGCATGGAGTCTCCTGGTGAAGCATACTCGGTCTTGGTCTATGTCTCATGTGACTCTCTGGTGGGCCTGTGCTCCACGGCGCGATTGTGCTCACCTCGAGCACCGTGTGCATCAGGCATCCGTATGATCAAATCTGCGCGTCCAGGCCGGCCTTTCTTTCCTTCACGCTGGGCCCCTGAGTATATGCGAATCATGCCAGACGCAGACGGCATAGTAAGGCCACCTAGTTTTCAGGTGGGTGACTTATATGAAGCACGACATCGCTGGGCCTATCTGATTGGTCCCCTCTCTGGCGAAGCAACTGCTGTGCTGAGTGGCTTCATGCAGTATCCTCGGAAGTCGCATGCTGTAACGGTCTCGCGCGCGAAAAACCACGACTCATGGGCATGCAACCCTATAGCTCGATTCGCATTAGGCCCAAAGATGGGTGGCTACATGTTCTCT
>CAIMWY010000142.1 GCA_903845315.1 uncultured Burkholderiales bacterium | reverse complement strand
TGTTGGACGCGGAAATGGCGTCCATGATCTCTTGGGACATGATGTTTTCCTAAAAAAGGACGAAAAAAAACCGCCTCAAGGGCGGTCGGTGGGACGGGTTGGTTACGCGGTCAGGCGAAGATCGCCATCTGCTTTTCCAATAGCGAGGTGATCGCTTTCAGTTCAGCGCTCTCATCGCCTGCTTTGCGCAGACTCAATGCTTTGAGCGTTGAAATAAAAGTCTTTGCCTCTCGACGAGAAAGTCCACCAACATCACGCAGGTAGTTTTCGGCGCTCGTCAGGTCGCCGATTTCTGAAATACTTTTGACGGCGCTCACACGCGCTGCGTCATTCATGGGAAAAGTAACCAAGCTGATCTCATAAAGGTCAGCAGCCTTGATGGTCCGCACACCAGTCTTGGCGTTGTAGTCAGCGTCTTTGGTGATGTAGCCAATCGAGAGCCCACTGATGGCCTTCATTTGCATGAGCTCAAAGGCTTCTGCACCGCGTTGGGTTTTTAGAGCTAACTGGCCCTCAACGAAGAGCCCAGAGTCGTCGTCCTTGACCGCTGTGTATGCGCCAATGGGCTCGGCTGCACGGTGCTGCCAAAGCATTGCTGGCATCTGCCCCTTTGTGGAGAGGTCACCCAGACTTTTGGTGAATGAACCAGGCATGACGATGTCATCGCCTTGGTCCAGCACCGAATAGACCGAGCCATATCCGGAAAAAGTGCCCGTACTGCTGACTTCTTTGATCTCAAAACTTATGTCGTGGTGATTCATGCTTTGCTCCTAGAGTGTTTTCTTGATCCAAAGCACCAAGAGCTTGTCGCCAGTGGTTGCAGTGCCCGCTGTGTTGTTGATTTTTCCGGTCGCCACCGTGAACTCGGACGTCAGGTCAACGATGTCTGTCAAGGCGACACCTGCACCTACAAACTGAAGAACTTGGACTAATTCGTCATCGGCCTTAATCGCAGTCACTGTTCGGTCCCCTGCTGCGCCGCCTGCAATGAGCGCCTTTTTAAGGAACCCACCGCCCCCGATACCGGAGCCGACCACGATGGGTTGCAAAAATGCGCTTTCTGAGTCGCTTGCTGCGCTGCCCAGATCAAGCAAGCGCGCTGCATCTGCCTTTTGCCGAGTTCTGAGGGCTGCGTCTTCGTAGGAGTAACTGCTCATGGGGGTCCTTTTGTTGTTGAGGTTTGGGGTTCTTCACCCACGGGGGTTACACCGGTTGTGGTGTCTTGGGGCTCAACAGGCGGATCACTACCGTCCGTCAAATTAAGGGGCATTAGTGGCACGTCCAAGCCATCTAAGGGGTTCAAGTACTCCATGGCTCGTGCCTCATTGCGCGTGAGCCAACCATTGGTGATGCCACTTGCGTAATAAGCCGAGCGACTTGCCGCGTCGCCTCGCAAGAGAGCTGCAACGTTGAACTTGATCGTGTTGTTTTGCTTGTCCTGCGGGCTAAAGACATCACGGCGGATGGCTTTTTCAATGCGAGTGAGCCAGGGCATGAGGCTGTACTGGACGAACTCGAGACTCATGTGCTCGATGTTGGAGAAAGTTGCCCTCTCCAAGTCCATGATCAGGTGAGGAGGCACCCGAAAAATTCCCGCAATCTCGCCACGTTGGTATTTGCGCGTCTCCAAGAACTGCGCGTCGTTGGCGTTCATGCTCACTTTGGAGAACTTCATGCCCTCTTCCAAGAGCGCTGTTTTATGGGCGTTTTCTCCACTGGAGGCCGCGTCAAAGCTGTTCTTCACGCGGTTGTAGGCCTCGTCAGACAACTTGCCCGGGTGCTCTAGGATGCCGCCCATCTTGGCGCCGTTGCGAAACAACTGCCCGCCAAACTTCTCGGTCGCCAGACTCAGTCCAATGGACTCGCGGGCATAGGCAATCGGGCTGATTCCAAGCCAGCCGTTGATGGTCATCCCTTTGACGTGCAGGATTTCTGAACGATTGAGCGTGCGCCTTGCGCCGTTCTCAACTCCAGCTTGGTAGGTGACCTGGCCATTGCTGTCCATCAAGACGTAGACCATGTCCGGGTGGATTGGAATCAGTTCGACAACACGACCCGATCTTGTGCGGTTGATGTAGGCGTAGGCATTGCCGCGCAGGTTCAGGTGCAGCACCATCATTTCCAAAAACTCGATGGCCGTCTGGTATTCGTTGGGCTGCTCGTGCAGCAACTCATACAGGGGATGCTTTTCATCGGGAGTTCTCTCCCCGTTGGGACCCTTGGTGTAAATACACAGAGGCAGCATCCCCACCGACTCAGACAAAACCTTTAAGCACGCATACACCGATGCGCTTTGCATGGCGTTGGCTGGGTTGACGATGATTCCGGAGGAGGAAATGCCTCCTCCAAAAGCCCAACCGAGATAGCGTTCCAGCGTTCCCCAGTCCGGGTTGGCGCTCTTGCGGCTCAACCCATCCGTGATTTTTTGCCAAAAGGCCATCAGAGCGTCCTTAATTCCTGCGATTCGTAGATGCTTGAGGCATTGACTTCAGGCGCTTTGGACACCCCAACAGCCATTGCAAGTGCTACGGCGCCATCAATGCGGCCAGTCGCTTTCGCTTTGTTCATCTTTCGGTTGCCTGCAGCATCTTTCTCAATTCGTGCGTTGGCCATGCACATCGTCAGCACTGGATTCGCGCCATGTGCAATCTGTTCGTTCAAAAGTAATTCCTCAAGAGAGTCGATGGCGGGCGCCATGTCCTTAAAGCCTTGTCCAAATGGAAAAAGGGGCCAATCGGCCCCAATTTCAGTCAGTTCTTTTTGCATCAGGTCAAACCGCCATCGGTCAAACCCTATTGCGTGGACATCACAGTCCTGAAGGATGTCGGCCATGTCTTTGGCTACCGCCTCATAGTCCACTGCAGCACCTGGAATGGCCCGAATAAACCCCTGGCTCTCCCATACGTCATAAGGAGCACGGTCGCGCTTGGATCGATCCCGAAGACCTTTGGCAGGCGTCCAGAAATATGCTTTGACGTGCCACTTCTCTCGAAACGCGATCATCACCATAGAGGTCAGATCGGTCTTGGCCGAAAGATCCAAGCCGCAATAAACAGGCTCTTCATAAAAGACCTGGTCATCAGGCTCCGCGCTATTCAAGATCCAAACGCCTCGGCTCACAAATGGCGCCATCATCTCGATGCGCTGGTTCAACACCAGGTTGCGAAAGGTCGGTTCACTCGAAGGCATCCGCCCTGCCCGCTCGGCTTGCTCTTTCACATCAGCTAGGCTGCGAAACTTTCCAATAGCCGGATTGGCAGCCTTCCAACCAGTGCGGT
>CAIMWY010000141.1 GCA_903845315.1 uncultured Burkholderiales bacterium | reverse complement strand
CCGAGCGGGCTTACCAAAAGGCCGTGAGTTTTGCGCGCGACCGGGTGCAAAGCCGTCCAGTAGACGGCAGCATGAAAACCAGCGCGCCCATCATTCACCACCCCGATGTGCGCCGCATGCTCATGACCATGCGCGCTTACACCGAGGGTTGTCGTGCCATGGCCACCGTGGCGGCAGCGGCCTATGACGCGTCGCACCACCACCTCGATGCGGCCACGCGGAAAGACAATTTGGCGTTTTACGAATTCTTGGTGCCCTTGGTCAAAGGCTTTAGCACCGAGATGAGTTTGGAGGTCACCAGCTTGGGCGTGCAAGTGCACGGTGGCATGGGCTTCATCGAAGAAACCGGCGCGGCGCAGTATTACCGCGACGCCAAAATTTTGACGATTTACGAAGGCACCACAGCCATTCAAGCCAACGATCTGATCGGTCGTAAGACAGGGCGTGATGGCGGTCAAACCGCCAAGGGCATTGCGGCGCAAATTGCCCACACCGAGGCAGACTTGATCCAGCAAGGCAGCCCCCACGCCATCGCTGTGGCAGTGCGTTTGAAAGCAGCCCGCGAGGCGTTTTTGAGTGTGGTGGACTTTGTGGTGGCAGGCGGCAAAAGCAACCCGAATGCGGTGTTTGCAGGCAGCGTGCCTTACCTCATGCTCACCGGCAACTTGGTCGCAGGCTGGCAGTTGGCGCGTGCTTTGTTGGTGGCCCAAGAGGCCATGGCGCGTGGTGAGGAGGCGGCGTTCATGCAAGCCAAGATCACCACCGCACGCTTTTATGCCGACCACATCTTGTCCAAAGCCCCCGGCTTGCGCGACAGCATTGTCGAAGGCGCAGACAGCGTGACCGACATGGCCTTGGAAGCTTTTTGAGTACGCCTGTTGACGAACCATAGATACATCCTCAGGGCACGCGACGTGCCCTGAATTTTTTGGAGTGCAGACCATGTCACGTTTACCCCCGGTGTTCAAGCAGCTGAAGTTCCCGGTCATTGCTTCGCCTTTGTTCATCATCAGCAACCCCAAGTTGCTGATTGCGCAATGCAAGGCCGGCGTGGCTGGCTCGATGCCAGCACTCAATGCGCGGCCTGCGGCGCAGTTGGAAGACTGGTTGATCGAGATCACCGAGGCTTTGGCGGCACACAACCGTGACCACCCAGACCAGCCTGCCGCACCTTTTGCGATCAACCAAATCGTGCACAAGAGCAACGACCGCTTAGAGCACGACATGGCGCTGTGTGTGAAGTACAAGGTGCCCATCATCATCACCTCGCTGGGTGCGCGTGAAGATGTCAATGCCGCTGCCCACAGCTACGGAGGCGTGGTGATGCACGACATCATCAACAACAAATTTGCCAAGAAGGCGATTGAAAAAGGCGCAGACGGCTTAATCGCTGTGGCTGCCGGAGCGGGGGGGCATGCCGGGGTAAAAAGCCCGTTTGCCTTGATCCAAGAAATTCGTGAATGGTTTGATGGCCCAGTGGCCTTGAGTGGCTCGATTGCCACGGGTGGCGCCGTGTTGGCGGCGCAAGCCATGGGCGCTGACTTTGCCTACATTGGCTCGGCGTTCATCGCCACCGAAGAAGCCCGTGCGGCTGACGACTACAAGCAAGCTGTGGTCGATGCCAGCTCAGACGACATTGTGTATAGCAACTTGTTCACCGGGGTACATGGCAACTACCTGGCCCCCTCTATTCGCAAAGCGGGTCTTGACCCCGAGCATTTGCCTGAGAGCGATCCGAGCGCCATGAATTTTGGTGGTGACGCCCAGAAAGCTTGGAAAGATATTTGGGGCTGTGGCCAAGGCATTGGGGCGGTCAAGGCAGTGGTGCCTGCGGCTGAGTTGGTGGCGCGTTTGAAGCGCGAATACCAAGAGGCCAAGTCTCGCATCACGGCCTGAGCCATGCACGGCCGTGCACGGCAAGCTTGATCAGCGCAGAACCAGCACAGGCACGCTGGAGTGGGTCAGCACTTGTTGGGTTTCGCTACCCAACAGCAAGCGCTTGATGCCACGACGACCATGCGAGGCCATGACGATCAGGTCTGTTTTGTATTTCTTGCTGGTCGCAATCAGGGCGTCAGACACGATGTCTGACTTGACCACCACCCCTTTGGCGCTCACGCCTTTGGCCTTGGCTGACTTGACCACAGCGTCCAATAATTTTTGAGCGTTGTCAGTCCAAGTCTTTTCAATTTTGGAAACTTCGGCTTGGCTCAAAGGTAAAGAACCTTCAAAGTAGCTTTGTGGGTAGCGTGGGGTGATTTTGACGGCGACCAATTCAGCACCACTCAGAGCGGCCAAGTCAATGGCGCTGGCGATGGCTTTTTTTGACAGGGTTGAACCATCGGTGGCTACTAAGATTCGTTTGTACATGTGTGATCTCCTTCGTTATAGACGGGTCCAAGCTTAACGCACACTGAGGCGATGCTCTTGAGTTATGTCAAGTCCACGTCAAGCAAAGCCTTTAGGCTCCTCAACTTATGTCTTTTGACCCCTCAACCGCCGCCCTGCTTGACGACCGTCAGGAGTGGCTGCGCTTTAGCCAAGTGCATGCCAAAGACAGCGCGTCTACTCAAGACGATTGGTGGGATTCGCATGTGGTGGTTCAAGGCATGCATTGCGCGGCTTGTGCGTTCACCATCGAGGCCGCATTGGCTTCGGTGCCCGGCGTGAAGTCGGTCGAGGTCAACGCCGCAACCCATCGTGCCAAGGTGGTGTGGTCTGAGTCGCAGGTTCTGCCCTCAACCTGGTTGCGCGCCATTGCCGCAGCAGGCTATGGCGCATTGCCGGCAGCAGACAGCAGTCTGCGTCAGCAGCGTCTTCAAGAAACGCGCCAAGCGCTGTGGCGTTGGTTGGTGGCGGGCTTTTGCATGATGCAAGTGATGATGTATGCCTACCCGGCCTATGTGGCGCTGGAGGGCGACATCACGCCCGACATGGTGCAGTTGCTGCGCTGGGCCTCTTGGGTGCTGACCCTACCAGTGGTGTTTTTTTCGTGCGGACCATTTTTCAGCAATGCCTTGCGGGACATTCGCTTGCGTCGCATCAGCATGGATTTGCCGGTGGCCTTGGGCATGGCCATCACCTTTGCGCTGAGTTCTGCTGCCACGTTTGAAGCGGGCGGCATGTTTGGCGGCGAGGTGTACTTTGACTCGCTCACCATGTTCGTGTTCTTTTTGCTGACCGGTCGTTGGTTGGAGTTAAGGGTGCGCGATCAGACCGCTGGCGCGCTGGAAGCTTTGATGAACCGTTTGCCCGACAGCGTGTTGCGCCGACTCGGTGATGGGTCGTTTGAACGTGTGGCGGTTCGCCGCTTGTTGCCAGATGACGTGATTCGTGTGTTGCCATCCGAAGGCTTTCCGACGGATGGTGTGATTCTTGAGGGACAGACCCTGGCCGATGAGGCCTTGCTCACGGGTGAGTCGCGGCCCCAGTCGCGCAGCGTGGGTCAGCCCGTGGTGGCAGGCAGTTACAACCTATTGGCGCCTGTGTTGGTGCGGGTCACGCACGTGGGGGAGGGCACGCAGTTCTCCAAGATCGTGGCCATGATGGAAAACGCCTCGTTGCAAAAACCGCGCTTGGCGCAGTTGGCAGACCGCGTGGCCAAACCATTTTTAATCGGGGTGTTGGTGATGGCCACCTTGTCTGCTGTGTGGTGGTGGCCAAGCAGTCCGGCGCATGCACTGATGGTGGCGGTGGCGGTGTTGGTGGTCACTTGCCCTTGCGCTTTGTCATTGGCTACGCCTGCGGCCATGCTGGCAGCTGCGGGTGCCTTGGCGCGCCAAGGTGTGTTGGTGCGGCATTTGCAATCGCTAGAAAGCTTGGCCAGCATTGACACGGTGATTTTTGACAAGACAGGCACCTTGACGCGCGATGCGCAGCGCATCAACCAAGTGTTTGTCAACGATGGGGTGGCGCCTGACTTGACGCCTGAGTTGACGCTGGGTTGGGCGGCTGCGTTGGCTGTGCATTCATTGCATCCGTTGTCCAAGGTCTTGGTGGCGGCGCGGGACACCGCCCAAGATGAACCAGGCTTGGCCCACGATGTGGTGGAGCACGTGGGCCAAGGCTTGCAAGGGCGACTTCATGTGCCACTGCGTTTAGGGTCGAACGCTTTTTGCACCGAGTGGGGCGCGCTGGTGCCCGAGTTTGCGCGCAAGGCGCAAGTGCATTTGTGCCAAGAAGGCCAGTGGCTGGCGAGTTGGCAGATGTCAGAAGATGTGTGCGAAGACGCGGCCCCCACTGTTGCGGCTTTGCAGCAGATGGGTATCTCGGTGTTGGTGTTGTCGGGTGACAGCTCGGACGCTGTGCAGCAGGTGGCCTTAGAGGTGGGCATTGCGCAGGCCTTTGGGAGTTGTACCCCACACGACAAATTGGCGCGCATGATGGACTTGCAAGCGCAGGGACACCATGTGGCGATGGTAGGGGATGGTTTGAACGATGGTCCGGTGTTGGCCGGCGCCCATGTGTCGATGGCGTTTGGCCAGGCGGTGCCGCTGGCGCAGTCCAAGTCGGATCTGGTGTTGATGGGGGCGCAGCTGTCGGTGGTGGTCACCAGTTTGCGTTTGGCGCGCAAAACCCTGCGCGTGGTCAAACAAAACTTGGTGTGGGCGGCGCTCTACAACGCCGTGTGTGTGCCCTTGGCGGTGGTGGGTTGGTTGCCCGCTTGGCTGGCTGGTTTGGGCATGGCCTTGAGTTCTTTGTGGGTGGTTTTGAATTCTTTTAGGTTATCGATGGAAAAGTAATGGATATTTTGTTTATTTTGATACCCCTGTCGGTTTTGCTGGTGCTTTGCATCCTGGCGGGGCTTTGGTGGGCGATTCATCGGGGTCAATTTGAGGGGATTGACCAAGAAGGTGAGCGCATTCTTCGAGACGATTGACATGCATCAATAGCCCCGCATGGCTGATTGGGGATACTGTATAAAAATGAAAGGTGAATGATGAACTCATCAAATCAAGCTGTCTACAGCGATACCGTTGTACGACAGTTTTCCATCATGGCGGTGGTTTGGGGCGTGGTTGGTATGTTGGTTGGCGTGATCATCGCCTCCCAACTTGCTTGGCCTGAACTGAACTTTGGCATTCCTTGGCTGACCTATGGGCGCTTACGGCCCCTGCACACCAACGCGGTGATTTTTGCGTTTGGTGGGAGCGCCTTGTTTGCCACCAGCTATTACGTGGTGCAGCGAACCTGCCATACAGTGTTGTTCTTGCCCAAGCTCGCTGCCTTTACCTTTTGGGGTTGGCAGTTGGTCATTGTGGCGGCGGCCATCAGCTTGCCTTTGGGTTTTACTCAGGGCAAGGAATACGCCGAATTGGAGTGGCCCATTGACTTGCTGATTGCGGTGGTCTGGGTTTCCTATGCCGTGGTGTTTTTTGGCACCGTGGGTACACGCAAGGTTAAGCACATATACGTGGCCAACTGGTTCTACGGCGCGTTCATCATCGCCGTGGCCTTGTTACACATCGTCAACAGTGCGGCCATTCCTGCGGGTTGGATGAAGTCTTACTCGGCCTATGCCGGGGCGCAAGACGCCATGATTCAGTGGTGGTATGGGCACAATGCGGTGGGCTTCTTTTTGACGGCAGGTTTCTTGGGCATGATGTATTACTTCATTCCTAAACAGGCCGAACGCCCTGTGTATTCGTATCGCTTGTCGATCGTGCACTTTTGGGCTTTGATCTTCACCTATATGTGGGCCGGTCCTCACCATCTGCACTACACCGCTTTGCCTGATTGGGCGCAGTCTTTGGGCATGGTCTTCTCGCTGGTGCTGCTCGCGCCAAGTTGGGGCGGCATGATCAACGGCATCATGACTTTGTCGGGCGCGTGGCACAAACTGCGTGATGACCCCATCCTTCGTTTCTTGGTGGTGTCCTTGTCGTTCTATGGCATGTCCACCTTTGAAGGCCCGATGATGGCCATCAAAACCGTGAACGCTTTGAGCCACTACACCGACTGGACGGTCGGCCATGTGCACTCAGGCGCTCTGGGCTGGGTGGGCTTGGTGTCGATGGGCGCTTTGTACTTCTTGGTGCCTAAGCTGTTTGGTCAACAAAAGATGTACAGCGTCAAGGCCATTGAAGTTCACTTCTGGTTGGCCACCATTGGCATCGTGCTCTACATCGCTGCGATGTGGATTGCCGGTGTGATGCAAGGCCTGATGTGGCGTGCCATCAACACCGACGGCACCTTGACCTACACCTTCGTGGAGTCAGTGAAAGCTACCTATCCCTTCTATGTGATTCGTGTGGTTGGTGGTTTGTTGTACCTCAGTGGCATGTTGATCATGCTGTGGAACGTGATCAAAACCGCCACACAAGGCAAAGCGGTCAGCGTGCCTATTCCAGCCCCCGCACACGCTTGAGGAGCACCAGATGTCTGATAACAATTCCAAAGGTTTCTCCCACGAGCGCGTGGAGACCAACAACTTTTTAATGATCGTGCTGATTTTGATTTCGGTGGCCTTTGGTGGCATCGTTGAAATCGTGCCTTTGTTCTTCCAAAAGTCCACCACCGAGCCAGTGACGGGGGTCAAGCCCTACACCGCGCTTCAATTAGCCGGGCGTGATGTGTACATCCGCGAGGGCTGTTACAACTGTCACTCGCAGATGATTCGTCCCTTCCGCGCTGAAACACTGCGTTACGGTCATTACTCTGTGGCTGGCGAGTCGGTGTATGACCACCCCTTCCAGTGGGGCAGCAAGCGCACCGGTCCTGACTTGGCGCGTGTGGGTGGCAAATACAGTGACGAGTGGCACCGTGTGCACTTGAACAACCCGCGCGATGTGGTGCCTGAGTCGAACATGCCCGAGTACCCATGGTTGCTGAAAAACTTGGTCAACCCGCAAGACATGGCGCCTCGCATGAAAGCATTGCGCACCGTTGGCGTGCCCTACAGCGACGCAGAAATTGCCAAGGCTGCTGAAGATGTGCAAGGCAAAACCGAGATGGAAGCCACCATTGCGTATTTGCAATCCCTGGGCCTCGCGCTCAAGTAAGGAGATGTTCATGGATGTCAATGACCTGCGCATCGCCACCACCTTGCTGTCGTTTGCCATTTTCATTGGCATCTTGGTCTGGGCTTTCTCCCGACGTAACCAATCAGATTTCGACGCGGCAGCTCAATTGCCACTCGATCAAGACTAGGGCCACAGAGCGCCTGTTAAAGGAATCGGATCATGAGTGATTTCACAAGTAATTTCTGGTCGGTGTTTGTCGCCGCCATCTCCATCTTGGGCATCTTGTACTGCGCAGTTTTGCTGTGGGTGTCGTCCAAGATCAAAGTTTCTTCGCACAACACACAAGACGGCACCACCGGCCATGTGTGGGACGAAAACTTGCGTGAAATGAACAACCCCCTGCCGCGTTGGTGGTTGTGGTTGTTCATCATCACCATTGTTTTTGCAGTGGTGTATGGCTTGGCTTATCCTGGCTTGGGCAGTTTCGCCGGTAAGTTGGGCTGGTCTTCCCAAGGTCAGTACGACGCCGAGGTGGCCAAAGCCAACCAAGAGTTGGAGCCCATGTATGCCGCCTTCAATGCCCAAAAACCTGAACAATTGGCGGGTGACCCCAAAGCCATGGCCGTGGGTGAGCGTTTGTTCATGAACAATTGTGCACAGTGCCACGGTTCTGATGCGCGTGGCTCTAAGAGCTTTCCCAACTTGACCGACGGTGACTGGTTGCATGGCGGCACACCCGACAAAATCAAAGAAACCATCACCAAAGGCCGCATTGGTCAAATGCCCCCCATGGCTGCTGCGGTGGGTACGCCTGAGGACATCCGCAACGTGTCGCACTATGTCTTGAGTTTGTCGGGTAGTCCGAGCGATTCGGTGCGTGCTTCATTGGGACAAGCCAAGTTCGGCGCCTGTGCAGCTTGTCACGGCATGGACGGCAAAGGTAACCAAACCTTGGGCTCAGCCAACTTGACCGACAAGATTTGGCTGCACGGATGGGGCGAAGAAGCCATCACCGCCATGATCAATGGCGGCAAAGTCAACCAAATGCCTGCACAAGAAGGCCGTTTGACCGATTCACAAATTCACGTGCTCACCGCTTATGTGTGGGGCATGTCGAACAAACCTCAAGCGGTTGCCGTTGCGAAGTAATTGTTTTGAATTCTGCTGATCCCAAGCAGCGCAAGACCATCCCTATCGTCCCTGAGCCTTCGGGCTCAGAAGACGAGGCGATGGTCTCGCTTTATGCTGCAAGCGAAAAAATTTATCCCCGTTCTGTCGAAGGCATCTTTGCTTATTGGCGTTGGATCTTGGTGGTTCTGACCCAGTTGCTGTTTTACGGCTTACCTTGGTTCGAATGGGGCACGCGACAAGCGGTGTTGTTCGACTTGGCCTCACGTCGGTTTTATATTTTTGGCTTGGTCTTGTACCCTCAAGACTTCATTTACCTGACCGGCTTGTTGGTCATTGCTGCCTTGTCGCTGTTTTTGTTCACCGCCGTGGCCGGGCGTTTGTGGTGCGGTTATGCCTGCCCACAGACGGTGTACAGCGAAATATTTTTATGGATAGAGCGCAAAGTTGAAGGCGACCGCTCCGCGCGTATGCGTTTGGATGACGCGGATTTTTCGCTCGAAAAGTTAGTCAAGAAGTGGTACAAGCATTTGCTATGGATCTTCTTTTCGATCTGGACGGGCTTTACTTTTGTGGGCTATTTCACCCCAATTCGTGAGTTGGCGATGGAGTTTTTCCTGACCCACATGAGCTCGTGGGAGTTGTTTTGGGTGTTCTTTTACGCTATATCCACTTACGGCAATGCTGGCTTTTTGCGCGAGCAGGTGTGCAAATACATGTGCCCTTATGCCCGCTTTCAAAGCGCCATGTTTGACCATGACACCTTGATCGTCACCTATGACAGCGAGCGTGGTGAGCCACGTGGTGCGCGCTCGCGCAAAGCCGACATGAACACCCTCAACTTAGGCGCCTGTGTGGACTGCTCCTTGTGTGTGCAGGTGTGTCCCACGGGCATCGACATCCGTCATGGCTTGCAGTATGAGTGCATCGGCTGCGGCGCTTGCGCCGATGTGTGCGACAACGTGATGGACAAAATGGGTTACGCCAAAGGCTTGGTTCGATACACCACGCAAAATGCGCTGCAAAACAAATGGACCTCCAGCCAAATGTGGTCGCGTTTGTTGCGCCCGCGTGTTCAGGTGTACACCATGATTTTGGTGGCCTTGGTGTTGGGCTTGTTTGTGTCCTTGGGCATGCGCACACCGTTCAAGGTGGATGTGGTGCGAGACCGATCGACCCTGGCGCGTGTCACCGAGAACGGAACGCTCGAGAACGTCTTCCGCTTACAAATCATGAATGCTGCCGAAAACGAACAACGCTTTACCTTGTCGGTCAAAGGTTTGCCTCAACTGCGTATCCAAACGGACACCGAGGTGGTGGTGGCCTCGGCCCAAGCGCGTTGGATTGTGTTGCGCGCAGATATCCCTTATGGTTCTGCCGAAGCCGGTTCGCACAAAATTCAGTTTGAAATTCAAGCGCAGGGCACAACAGATTTCGTTGTGGAAAAGTCTGTGTTCATTGTTCCGAGGTAAATCTATGTCATCAAAAAACCAACTCGATACCCAGCCTTGGTGGTGCTACGGCCATGTCTGGTTGATCATTGCCGGCCCCGCCATCGTGGTGGTGGCAGGTTTTGTGACCCTTGCGATTGCCATTCGCATTCCCGACCCGGTGGTGGCTGAAGACTATTACCGCCAAGGGTTGAACATCAACAAAACGTTGGCGGAGCAAGCCCAACCAATGATGCCTGCATTGCAAGCGCGCAACCATGCAGCGACCCCTCAAGCTGCTGTCCCCACGAAAACCCCATGACGTATGGCTTAGGCTCGGGCCTACACTGCGTGAAAAATATTTTGGAGGAATGACAGATGTTGGCACAACGCATGATGTGGATCGCATGGCCTGCTTTTTTAATTGCAGGCGTCTTAGAGGTCTTGGTTTTTGCCATGTTTGACCCGCAAGATATGCAATGGTTCGGTCAACCTGTGGAGATGTCGCGCCAAGGTATTTACACCCTGTCGTTCTTTGCCTTTTGGTTGATCACAGCGGGTTCGAGTGCCTTGACCACTTTGTTGTCGATGTCGCCCTTTGAGACCAATCGCTGCACCTTGGCGCCAACGGAGCGCCCCGATGGATGCCCCAAGCAAGCGCAGTGCTGTGAACTTACTTAAGTCTAGTGATCTACTCAGCAAAAGGCCCGCTCTTGAGCGGGCCTTTT
>CAIMWY010000140.1 GCA_903845315.1 uncultured Burkholderiales bacterium | reverse complement strand
CCAGTTGGCAAACTCGGGTTACCATCTTGACATGAGTTTGTGTGTTCTGCATGTCGGCAAGTATTACCCCCCCGCAAGGGGCGGGATGGAGTCGTTTCTGGCCGACTTGATTGACGAGCAACACAGGCAAGGTTTGCAGGTCCATGCCTTGGTGCATGGCGACCCTTTGCCCGCAGACCCTTCTTGGCTGCGACGCGTGCCGGTGCAGATGTCACTTGTTTTTGCCCCGATCGCGGTGGGTTTTCGCACCGCTTTTGCACGGGCCATTGAAGAGATTCAACCCGATGTATTGCACCTGCACATGCCCAACAACGCGGTGTTTTGGGCTTTGACCCTGCCCAGCGCCAGGCAGATCCCTTGGGTGGTGCATTGGCATTCGGATGTGCTGGTTTCTCTGTCTCAATGGAAGCTGCGTTTCGCCTACCGCCTGTACCGGCCTTTTGAGCAAGCAGTGCTGGACCGTGCCGAGCGCATTGTGGTGACTTCTCCCCCTTACTTGGAGGCCAGTGAGCCCTTGAAAGCCTGGCGCGACAAATGCGATGTGGTGCCTATGGCGCTCCAAACAAGGGCGCACGAGGCGCAAGGTACTGCAGCCATGTCGTCCTGGATGCCCGAGCGGCTGAAGGTGTTGTCCATCGGACGTTTAACTTACTACAAAGATTTTGAAACCCTGATCCGCGCCGTGTGCGCATCCCCGCTCTTGCAACTTCAGATCGTGGGTGCCGGCGACCTTGCAGAGACGCTTGAAAAATTGATTCTTCAACTCACTCCGCATGGCACACCCCCGAATGTGCAGTTGCTGGGCGAGGTGTCTGAAGACGAAAAAAACCAGTTGCTTGCCAGTTGCGATGTGCTTGCGCTGGCCTCGTGCGAACGCACCGAGGCGTTTGGTTTGGTGCTGCTCGAAGCCATGGCACATGGCAAGCCCTGTGTGGTCAGTGACCTGCCAGGGTCTGGCATGCCATGGGTGGTCATCAGCAGTCAGTCAGGCTTGGTGTTGCCGCCCGGTCAGCCGCAAGTTTGGCGTGAAGCGCTGGAGGCTTTGTTGACGCAGCCCTTGCAAATGACGCAATTGGCGCAATGGGGCCGCCAAGGCCTTGAAGCGATCAAGGCGCGTTTTTCGATTCAAGCGTGTACGCAGGCCATCAGCGCGCAATATCGCTATGCCCAAACACAGCCTATGCCAGAGGGCGGTCAACACCCGCTGTTGATTGTGATTCCCGCCAAAGACGAGGCCGAGACCATTGGCACTGTGATCCAAGCTTTGGGCGAGGCGGGCTTTCATCATGTCTTTGTGATCGATGACCACAGCAGCGACGGCACGGGCGATATTGCCCGCGCAGCCGGTGCCACGGTGGCTCGGCCGGTACTGCCCTTGGGAGCGTGGGGTGGCATGCAGCTGGGCATCCGTTATGCCGTCGCGCACGGGCACGAAGCCGTGATCACCATGGACGCTGATGGTCAGCACGAAGTGGCCGAAATCCCGGCCCTGTTGGCCGCAGCCGGTGAGGCCGATGTGGTGATTGGTGCCCACCCTCAGCGCGCCAGTGCTTTGCGTCAACTGGCTTGGCGGTGGTTTCGCGTGATTGCCGGTTTTGAGTTGCGGGACTTGACTTCGGGCTTTCGTTATTACAACCGTGACGCCATCACCATCTTGGCGCAGGACGAAGCCACCCTGATCGACTACCAAGACATTGGCGTGCTCTTGCTCTTGCGCAAGGCAGGGCTTCGCTTGGTGGAGGTGCCGGTG
>CAIMWY010000139.1 GCA_903845315.1 uncultured Burkholderiales bacterium | reverse complement strand
CAAGTAGGTCAAGACAACAAAGCCCAACACGCCCAAGGGGTAGTTGATCTCTTTGAAGAAGGGCACTTGCAAGCCCGCTTTGGGGGGCAAACTCACGTCAAAACCAGACAAAACCCACTGGCCAAACAAGTCCACCACCCGTGCGTTGGAGCTTTCGGAAATGCTGAACACCAAATACAGCGCAGCCAACAAACCGATCAGCGATTGCCACAGGTATTTTTCACGCGAGGGCATGCCCTCCGGGTCTTTACGCACCACCTTGCGCCAGTCATCGGCCCAACCAATGGCACCAAAGCCAAAGGTCACGATCATCACAATCCAGACAAAGCGGTTGCTCAAGTCAGCCCACAACAAAGTGGAGATGGCGATGCCAATCAAGATCAACACGCCACCCATGGTGGGCGTGCCGCTTTTGACCAAGTGGCTTTGCATGGCGTATTCGCGGATGGGCTGACCAATTTTCAAAGCGGCCAAGCGACGGATCACGGCGGGGCCTGCGAACAGGCCAATCATCAAGGCAGTGACCGCAGCCATCACGGCGCGAAAGGTGAGGTACTGGAAGACCCGAAAGTAACCAAACTCCGGCGAGAGGGTTTGCAGCCATTGGGCCAGCGTCAGCAACATGGTGCAGATTCCTTGTCTTTGTTGTTGTCATGACAGGCTTGGATGGCGTCGACCACGCGCTCCATCTTCATGAAGCGTGAGCCTTTGACCAACACACTGCCCAATTGCGGCAACTCGTGCAGAACCTCAACCGTCAAAGCGCCCATGTGTGAGAAGTGCTGTGCACTGGGGCCATAAGCCTTCGCACTGAAGGCGGCCAACTCACCCAAACACAGCAGGTGCTCAATGCCCGAGGCTTGCGCATAAGCGCCCACCTCGTGGTGGAACGCAGGGCCTTGTGTGCCCACCTCGCCCATGTCACCCAAGACCAGTAAATGGGGCCCAGGCAACTCGGCCAACACGTCAATGGCGGCTCTGACCGAGTCAGGGTTGGCGTTGTAGGTGTCGTCTACGCCCGTGATGGCGCGGCCTTGGCACACCACAGCAAAGGCCCGTGAACGGCCTTTGACGGGTTCGAACGTGGACAGTCCTTGGGCGATCACCTGCAGCGAGACACCCGCAGCCAAGGCACAGGCCGCCGCCGCCAAGGCATTGCCCACGTTGTGGCGACCGGCTATGTGCAACTGGGTGGTCAACAGACCTGCCGGTGTGTGCGCCTCGACAAGCCAGTGGTCGCTCGCCCAGACCGCATCGTGCAAGACCACCTCGGCAGGGGCTTCGCCCATCTGCGAGGCACGCATGGCAAAGCGCATGCAAGGGCGTGCGCCAGCCAAGCTTTGCCACAGCGGCGTGTAGGCGTCGTGTGCAGGGAACACGGCCACGCCGTTGGCAGGCAAGGCGCTGAGGGCGGCACCGTTTTCTAATGCCACGGCTTCGACCGTGGCCATGAATTCTTGGTGCTCGCGCTGGGCGTTGTTGACCAAGGCCACCGTGGCGTTTGCCATGGCAGCCAAGGCGGCAATTTCGCCCGGATGGTTCATGCCCAGCTCCACCACCGCGCAGCGGTGGTGGGCGCGTAAGCGCAGCAAGGTTTGTGGCACACCGATGTCGTTGTTCAAATTGCCTTGGGTGGCCAAGGCATCGTCGCCCCATCCTGCACGCAAGATGCTGGCGATCATTTGGGTCACGGTGGTTTTGCCGTTGCTGCCGGTCACGGCAATCAAAGGCAGCTCAAACTGCGCGCGCCAGCCTTGGGCCAGCTGCCCCAAGGCACGGCGGCTGTCTGGCACTTCGATGCCCGACAGCTGCGCTGCCTCCAAACCGTGCTGGGCCAAGGCCGCCACCGCACCGCTGGCTGACGCCTGGGGCAAGAAGTCATGCGCGTCAAAGCGCTCGCCTTGCAAGGCCACGAACAAGTCGCCCGCTTGCAAGCTGCGGCTGTCGGTGTGCACGCGGTGCACGCACAGCGTGGCGTCACCACACACTTGAGAGTCGGGCAGCCAGCTGGCGATCCGTTGCAGGCTGAGGTTCATGTCAGACATGGGCCCTCCATGGCTGCAAGGCCGCTTGAACCTGCGCCACATCGCTGAATGGCAATTTGACGCCTTGCACGTCTTGGTAGTCTTCGTGGCCTTTGCCGGCCACCAACACCACATCGTTTGCACGCGCTTGGCGCACCGCAGCGGTAATGGCTTGGCCACGGTCCAAGATGTGTTGCACTGCATGCGGCTGCGTCAAGCCCGCCAGCATGTGGGCCAGAATGGCTTGAGGGTCTTCGCTGCGCGGGTTGTCGCTGGTCAGCACCACGCGGTCGGCGTGTTGTTGGGCAGCAGCAGCCATCAAGGGGCGCTTGGCGCTGTCGCGGTCACCGCCACACCCCAGCACGCACACCAGGGCACCGCCTCGGGTCTGCGCCAAAGGACGCAGCGCATCCAACGCTTGCGCCACAGCGTCGGGGGTGTGGGCGTAGTCCACCACCACCAAGGGTTGGTCGGCATGTCCCACCACTTGCATGCGCCCTGGCACGGCAGGCAAATCGGCACAGGCCTGCACCGCCTCGGCCAAGCTGTGCCCCAATGCGCGCAGACAAGCGATCACGCCCAACACATTGCTCACGTTGTAGTGGCCTACCAAACGGGTGTGCAGGGTGTGGCTGTGGTCGCCTTCGACCACGTCAAAGCTCAAACCCCGCGCGCCGTGACGCACCTGCGTCGCCTGCACACGTCGGACTTGCTGCATCGCCGCAGTGTTGTGCACTGGCTGCGTGGCCTGCACGTGACGCACCGCCCCCAGCGCATCGGCGTGGGTGGCTTCGGCCACGATGCCCACCGTCCACAGCACCACATCGCCACGTTGGCTGAGTTGTTGCGCCAGTTGCGCCCCGTGTGCGTCATCGGTGTTGACCACGGCGGCGGCCAAGCCCGGCCACTCGAACAAAGCCGCTTTGGCTTGCCAGTAATCGGCCATGCTGGCGTGGTAGTCGAGGTGGTCTTGGGTGAAGTTGGTGAACACCGCCACACGCACCTGGGTGCCCTCCAAGCGGTGCTCAGCCAAACCAATGGACGAGGCCTCAATGGCGCAAGCTTGCACGCCACGGGTGACCATGTCGCGCAAGCGTGCTTGCAGCAACACGGGGTCTGGCGTGGTCATGCCCGTGACTTCGAGTTGGTCCAACTCGCCCACACCCAAAGTGCCCACCACCGCGCAGCGTTGTCCAACACGGCCCAAGGCATGGGCCAACCACCAAGCGGTCGAGGTTTTGCCGTTGGTGCCCGTGATGGCCAACACATCGAGTGCTTGGCTGGGTTGTTCGTAGTAGGCTGCAGCAATCGGGCCACTGGCAGCTTTCAAATCGGCATAGCTGGCGATGGCATCTGGCGTGACTGTGGGAGTGTCTTTCACCGCCTGTGCAAACGCATCATTGAAAGCATTCACTTGTGCGTGCTCGACCAAGCAGGCCGTGGCACCTTGCGTCAACGCGGCAGGCACATGGCGGCGACCATCGCTGGCGGCACCGGGCCAAGCAATGAAGCCGTCCCCGGGCTTGACCCGTCGGCTGTCGGTGTGCAGCACGCCGCGCACTTGGGCATGCAGCCATTGGGCCGCTTCTTGAGGGCTGTGGAGGTGTCGCATCAGAACTCCTCCTTCTCAGCCTTGGCCACCACTTGGGGCTTGACCGCCATGTCGGGCTGCACACCCATCATGCGCAAGGTCTGTTGAACGGTTTGACTGAACACAGGGGCCGCCACGTCACCCCCAAAGTACAAGCCATTGGTGGGTTCATCGACCATGACGGCCACCACGATGCGCGGGTTGTCTATGGGCGCAATGCCCACAAAAAAGCCCCTGTATTTTTTGCCGGCGTAGCCCTTACCTTCCACCTTGTGCGCGGTGCCCGTTTTGCCGCCCACCGAGTAGCCCATGGTCTGGGCTTTCATGGCCGTGCCGCCCGGTCCTGTCACCAAATGCAGCATGTGGCGAATAGCGCTGGCGTTTTGTACCGATAAGACACGCACGCCATTGATGTTGTCTTGGGTTTTGAGCAGGCTCACGGGCACCAACTCGCCGTCGCGTGCAAATACGCTGTAGGCCTGCGCCAGTTGAAACAAACTGGTGGACAAGCCATAGCCATAGCTCATGGTGGCTTGCTCGATCGGCTTCCAAGTTTTATAGGCCCGTACTTTGCCCGCCACCGCACCAGGAAACGGCACCTGAGGTTTTTGTCCCAGGCCCATTTGAGTGAAGATTTCCCACATGTCGTGGGGCTGCATTTGCATGGCAATTTTGACCGTGCCAATGTTGCTGGACTTTTGGATCACCTCGTTGACGCTCAACAAACCATGGGCGTGGGAGTCGGTGATGGTGGCCGAACCCATTTGCAATTTCCCGGGCGCAGTTTGGATCATGGTCTCGGGTTTGACGATGCCTTTTTCTAAAGCCAAGCCCACCACCAAGGGCTTCATGGTGGAGCCAGGCTCAAAGGTATCGGTCAGCGCACGGTTGCGCAGTTGTGCACCACTCAAATTGCTGCGTGAACCGGGTAAGTAACTGGGGTAATTGGTCAAGGCCAAAATTTCCCCGGTCTTGACGTCGAGCACCACCACACTGCCCGCTGCAGCTTTGTTGCTGAGCACCGCTTCTTTGATTTTTTCGTAGGCAAAGTACTGCACTTTGCTGTCGATGCTCAGTTGCAAATCACGGCCATCGACAGGAGGCACCATCTCGCCAATGTCTTCCACCACCCGACCGATGCGGTCTTTGATGACGCGGCGCGAACCCGCTTTGCCGCCTAAGTCTTTGTTGAAGGTCAGCTCCACACCCTCTTGTCCAAAGTTCTCCACGCTGGTGAACCCCACCACGTGGGCCACCGCTTCGCCTTCGGGGTAGATACGTTTGTATTCTTTGCGGGTGTAGACGCCTTTGATCTTGAGCGCCTCAATCTCTTTGCCCACCGACTCATCGACCTGCCGCTTAAGCCAAACAAAGTTCTTATCTTCGTCTTGCAGCTTTTTGCTCAGCTCTGGCCCCGTCATGCCCAGCAACTTAGCCAAGGCTTTAAGTTTGACAGGGTCGCGCTCCATATCCTCTGGGCTGGCCCACACGCTGGGCACGGGCACACTCGACGCCAAGATGTGGCCGTTGCGGTCCAGGATGCGGCCGCGGTTGGCTGGCAAGTCCAAGTTGCGAATGAAACGCACCGCGCCTTGGCGTTTGAAAAATGCGTTGTCAATCACCTGTACATAGGCGGCACGGGCCACCAAGCCAATGAACCCCAAAGCAATGCAGGCCACCACAAACTGGCTGCGCCAGACCGGTGTCTTACTGGCCAACAAAGGGCTGGTGGCGTACTGAACGCTGCGGCTGCTCATGGCTGCACCTGCGCAGAAACGTCCACGCCATTGGGCATCGTGGCGTATTGGGTGATCGCAGGGGTGATGGTGCGCATATGCAGTTGCTCACGCGCCAACCTCTCCACCCGCAGCGGCGTTGATTGCGCGCGCCGCTCCACATCCAAACGGTCGTTTTCAATGTCTAAGCGTCTCCCCTCGCTGGTGGCGCGATCCAGCTCTGTGGTGAGCGAACGCGATTCATACTGGGTGCGTACCAAGTACAAGGCACTCAAGAGCACCGCCAAGAACAAGACCACGCCCAAGCGGCTCATCGCGCCAACTCCGCAGCACTAGGCGCTAGGCGTTTGGCAACCCGCAACATGGCGCTGCGAGCGCGTGGATTGCCAGCCACCTCAGACGCGCTGGGTTTGATGCGCGCGATCGACTCGAGCGCCATGACCTGGGGCGGCGCAAACGGCGCACGACGGTCAAACACCTCGCGTGAATGCTTCGCGATGAACTGCTTGACGATGCGATCTTCCAACGAATGGAAACTGATCACGGCCAATCGCCCCCCTGCATGCAACACCTGCAACGAGGCGTCTAGCGCCTGTTGCAACTCCTCAAGCTCGGCATTGATGAAAATCCGAAAAGCCTGAAATGTGCGCGTTGCAGGGTCCTTGCCCGGCTCGCGGGTTTTGACCGTGTCAGCCAAGAGCTGGGCCAGTTCAGAGGTGCGGTCAAGCCGGCCCCCATCCTGTCGGCGAGCAACAATCGCCTTTGCAATCTGTAGAGCAAACCGTTCTTCCCCATAGTCACGTATCACCTCCGCAATGTGTTGGAGTTGGGCCTCGGCCAACCACTCGGCCACGCTTTGGCCACGCGTGGTGTCCATGCGCATGTCCAAGGGACCGTCGAAGCGAAAAGAAAAACCGCGTTCTGGCGTGTCGATCTGGGGCGAGCTGACACCCAAATCCATCAACACCCCATCGACCGAGCCTGCGGCCAACTCGCCCAAGTCGGCAAAGCCTTGGTGTCGAATGATCAAGCGTGGGTCTTGGATGCTGCGCGCCACATCGATGGCCTCGGGGTCCTTGTCGAACACAATCAGCCGCCCTTGCGGCGAGAGCTGCGACAAAATCAAACGGCTGTGCCCACCGCGACCAAAAGTCGCGTCGACATACGTTCCATCGGGCTGAATGTCGAGGGCTTCGACAGCTTCGCGCAAAAGAACGGTGGTGTGCGTGCATGCCGTGTCCACCGTCCACCTTTAAAAAGAGAATTCCTTGAACACATCGGGCATCTCGCCCTGCATGGCCTGGGCCTCTTGGGTGTCGTAACTGGTTTTGTCCCACAACTCGAAGTGGTTGCCCATGCCCAGCAGCATGGTGTCTTTGCTGATGCCTGCCGCCGCACGCAACTCAGGAGAAATCAGCACCCGACCCGTGCCGTCCATCTCGACATCCATGGCGTTGCCAAGGAAGATGCGCTTCCACCACTGCGCACTCATGGGCAAAGCGGCAATGCGCTCTCGGAACTTCTCCCATTCGGGGCGCGGAAATACCATCAAACAACCGTGCGGATGCCGCGTGATGGTCAACTGCCCTGCTGCGGTGGCGCTCAGCACGTCACGATGCCTTGTCGGTACCGACAAACGACCTTTGGCATCCAAACTCAGCGATGAAGCTCCCTGAAACACGGGCAACCTTCCTAAAAAACAGTGAACGCAATGCGGCAAAAAAGCCAAAGGCACTTTTCACCACTTAATTGCACTTATTTGCACTGTATCAGGAAATCCTCATGTCGCGAGTGAATTTCTAACTTTTTTCAATGAAATCAAGGACTTACAGCTGTTTCAGAAAGCTCGAAGAATAATAAAAGTCTTTAAAAATGAAGCACTTAGGCGCATCTGTAAAAGTACATTATCAAGAGATATAGGCATAAAAAAAGCAGGCCAGTCGGGCCTGCTTTTTGAACACTTTGATGAAAAACCATCAATCACCGAACATTTTTTGCTTGAGTTCGCGTCGTTCCTGCGCTTCCAACGACAAAGTTGCTGTGGGACGGGCCAACAAACGCCCCACCCCAATGGCTTCACCTGTCTCATCGCAGTAACCGTAATCACCGCCATCAATGCGGTTGATCGACTGCTCAATTTTCTTGAGCAATTTGCGTTCGCGATCGCGTGTGCGCAATTCAAGCGCGTGTTCTTCTTCGATGGTGGCGCGATCTGCGGGGTCAGGGGTGACCACGGTGTCTTCACGCAAATGCTCGGTGGTTTCGCTGGCATTGGTGAGCACTTCATCCTTGAGTTTGGAGAGTTTTAAGCGGAAAAATGCCATCTGAATGTCGTTCATGTACTCGCTGTCGGGCATGGCGATGACTTCGGCATCGGTCAGTTTGTCAGCGGGTTTATTTTTCCAGTTGTTAGCAAGTTTGGGATCTTTTTTGGGTATCACGGGAACGATCGAAGGGGCAGTGGGCACGGTCATCGGCATGAAGCTCGACTTGGCGGCATTGGTGACCACCACCGCTGCAGGCGGAGGTGGCACGAGAGCAGCCATCTTGGCTGCTCTGGAATTTTTCTTGTGGACCACCGGGGTATATCCAGGAATGATCGGCACCACAT
>CAIMWY010000138.1 GCA_903845315.1 uncultured Burkholderiales bacterium | reverse complement strand
ATCATCGACGACAACATGCGTGCCATCAACGTGCAGCGCGTGGGCACGGTGCAACGTGTGCTGGTGGATGGTTATTCCAAAAAAGACGCCACCGAGTTGCGTGCGCGCACCGAGTGCCACCGCATCGTCAACTTTGCGGGCGGACCTCATCCAGAGCGTTTGCTGAACCAACTGATCGACATCAAGATCACCGAAGCCAATCCGCACTCGCTGCGTGGCGAGGTGTTGGTCAAAGAAACGGTGTAGCGGATCAGGGCTTGCGCATCACGGATTGATGCGCCAAATCAAAAATATCCCAAGCCTTGCGTTGTATAAAGAGCGACCACAAGGACACGGAGACACATCATGAAAGCAGAACTCAACGAGCGCATCACGCGCATTGGCCCGAGCACACCGTGTGGCGATTTGATGCGGCATTACTGGCAACCGGTGGCGCTGGTGGACGAGTTCAACCCCACGCTTGACACACGCATGGGCATACGCCCCGTCAAAGCCGTTCGGGTATTGGGCCAAGACTTGGTGTTGTTCAAAAATACGCACGGCGTGTTTGGTTTGCTCGACCGTGACTGCCCGCACCGCGGTGCAGACTTGGCCTTTGGCCGCCATGAGAGTGACGGCTTACGCTGCCCATTTCACGGCTGGAAGTTTGATGTGACGGGCCAATGCACCGAGACGCCGGCAGAGCCAGACGGCAGCAAGCTGTGCACGCATGTGAAGCAACGCAGTTACCCACTGGCCGAGCACAGTGGCATTTTGTTTGGCTGGTTTGGACCCGAAGACAGCGCGCCACCGCCCTTCCCCGCGTTGGACTGCTTCACTGCCCCCAACAGCCACACCTTTGCCTTCAAAGGCTTGTGGCAATGCAACTGGTTACAGGCGTTTGAGGTGGGGGTAGACCCCGCACATGCCTCGTTTTTGCATCGCTTCTTTTTTGACGAATCCTTGGATGACACCTACGGCAAACAGTTCAGAGGCGCCAGCGCGGGTGCGATTGACGGTGAACGCTGGCCCATGACCAAGGTGCTGCGCGAGTTTGACCAACCCAAGATCACCACCGAAGCCATGCCTTACGGCATGCGCTTGACGTCCTTGCGTCCCTTGAACGACAAGCTCACCCACGTGCGTGTGACCAACGCCATTTTCCCGCACACGTTTGTGATTCCCTTGTCTGAGACCATGACCATCACACAGATGCATGTGCCAGTGGACGACACCCACACCTACTGGTATTCGGTGTTCACCAGTTTTGATGGCCCTGTGGACAAAGAGGCCATGCGCAACCAACGTTTGCGCTTCATCAGCTTGCCCGACTACGTCCCCAACTCAGGTCGTCACAACAACTGGGGCTTCAACGCGCAAGAGCAACAAACGCGCACCTACCTTGGCATGGGCGAAGAAGACATCAATGTGCACGACCAATGGGCGTGCGAGAGCATGGGACCGATTCAAGACCGCACACGCGAGCACTTGGGCACCAGCGACACCGCCATCATGGCCAACCGCCGCAATTTGATCAAAGCCATCGACGACGTAGCGGCAGGCAAGTTGCCCATGGGCTTGGCGCAAGCTGAGGTGGCCAGGCAACGCATCGGCCCCGATACCGTGGACGGCATTGCGCCCGCGCACGACTGGCAAGCTTGGTGGCAGCATGCAGTCACGGTCAAACGTGTCGGCGCACCGTGGCCAGCGGCGCTGCCCATCCACCAGGGCAATGCCAACCCGCACCACACCCAGGTGGACGCATGAGCAGTTTTGCCTCGCAATGTGGTTTAGACACAGCAGAACGCCAAGCGGCGGTGACACACACCACACAGGTGCTGCGCGCCAGCGGAATTGAGCTGGTGCGTTTGGCTTGGTGCGATGTGCATGGCGTGACGCGCTGCAAAACCTTGGTGACTGAGGCCGCCATTGAAGCGCTGCACAACGGGGTGGGCATGGTGAGCACCTTGCTGCTCAAAGACACCTCAGACCGAACTGCGTTCAAGGTGTTTGAAGCCAGCATCACCGATGAGTTGCCGGGCTTTGAGTTCGCCAGCAACTTGCTGCTGATACCCGACCCGAAAAGCCTGCGCATCTTGCCCTGGGTCGACAAAACCGCCTGGCTGCAATGCCAACCCTGGTTTCAAAACGCACAGCCCGTGGCACTGGACAGCCGCTACCAGTTGCAACTCGCACTCGCACGCTTGGCCGATCAGGGTTTGGGCATGGTGTGCGGTTTGGAAATTGAATTTCATATTTACCGATTGCAAGACGCCACGCATGGCAAAGACCTCGACCCTGATCTGGCCGCTTGGCCAGGTCGTGCGCCGCAGGTGAGCATGATTCACCCAGGCTACCGCCTGCTGTCTGAGAACGACATGGACCAATGTGAGGAGCCGCTGCGCATCGTGCAGCGCACTGCGCAAGGCTTGGGGCTGCCTTTGCTGTCTCTGGAGATTGAGTTTGGGCCGAGCCAAGTCGAGGCGGTGTTTGGCGCCACCGACGCTCTGACCGCAGCCGACAACATGGTGTTGTTTCGCAATGCCGTGCGACAAGCGCTGCGGCGCGCGGGCTACCACGCCACCTTCATGTGTCGCCCCCCGTTTCAACACATCATGTCCAGCGGTTGGCATTTGCACCAGTCACTGATGAGCTTGCATGACGGACGCAATGTGATGGTGCGCGACGAGGCAGCACCCCACACCCAAGCCAATGACGCGCGTCACACACTGTCTGACTTGGGAGCGCACTACTTGGCGGGTTTGCTCGAACACGCCCAAGGCAGCACCTTGTTGTGCACCCCCACGGCCAACGGCTATGGACGCTTTCAACCCAACGCCTTGGCACCACAAGCCATTGTGTGGGGGCGCGACAACCGAGGCGCCATGTTGCGCGTGGTAGGCCTTGCAGGTGACTCAGCCACACGGATTGAAAACCGTTTGGGCGAGCCAGCCGCCAACCCGTATCTGTACATGGCGTCACAAATTCACGCGGGTTTGGCGGGCTTGGCACAACAGAGCCTGCCACCGCTAGCGACCGAAGCGCCGTATCAAAACCCAGAGACCAACGCCACCAACACGCGCATCCCCAGCAACTTGGGCGAGGCCTTGAGCGCCTTTCATGCCGATTCGGCCATGGCGCAAGGTTTTGGCGATACGTTTGTCCACTACTACAGCCGCATCAAGCAAGCGGAGCACCAACGCTTTGAAGCGGCTGAAGACACCTTGGAGTTTCAGCGGCGAGAATATTTCGCACGCATCTGACCGCACGCACAAGGACGATTTCTATGATTCGCATCACCCTTTTCAACAACGCACAAGACACGCAAGGCAGCACCATCGAGGCCAAGCCAGGGCATAGTTTGATGAAGGCGGCCGTGTCAGCCGATATTGAGGGGGTGGCCGCCGACTGTGGCGGCACCCTGACCTGCGCCACCTGTCATGTGATGGTGCGTGAACCCTGGCTGAGCCAGTTACCGCCCAAGAGCGACGACGAAGACGGCATGCTTGACTTTGCGGCATGCGCGCGCCAAGCCAACAGCCGTTTGTCGTGTCAGATCACACTGACCGAGGCCATGAACGGTATGCAGGTGGATTTGCCTGAGAGTCAGTACTGATCTGCAAGCCTGTGCTGCGGGCGCAGTCAGCACAGGAAGAAGGAGGGCGCATCGTGTCGTCACGACTTCAGCGCATGCCGGGCATGCCTTTCATGCCGCCCATGCGCTTCATCATTTTCATGAGGCCGCCGCCGCGCATCTTTTTCATCATGTCTTGCATTTGCTCAAACTCTTTGAGCAAGCGGTTGACGTCTTGCACCTGAACCCCAGCACCCGCCGCAATGCGGCGTTTGCGTGTGGCTTTGATCAGATCGGGTTTGCGGCGTTCGAGCGCGGTCATGCTGTGGATGATGCCCTGCTTGCGGCCAATGTCTTTTTCGGCCCGGGTCATGTCAACTTCGCTGGCTTTGGCCGCCATTTGCGTGGGCAGTTTGTCCATCAAGCTCGACAAACCGCCCATGGAGCGCATTTGCTGAATTTGGGCCAAGAAGTCGTTCAAGTCAAACGCATCGCCGCGCTTGACTTTGTCGGCCAGCTTTTTCGCGGCCTCCATGTCAACACCGGCCGTGACTTGCTCGACCAAGGCCAAAATGTCGCCCATGCCCAAGACGCGACCGGCGTGGCGTTGGGCATCGAAGAGTTCCAGGCCGTCGAGTTTTTCGCTGGTACCGGCAAATTTGATAGGTGCGCCAGTGATCTGGCGCACCGACAGCGCCGCGCCACCGCGTGAGTCGCCGTCGAGTTTGGTCAACACAATGCCGGTGAGTGGCAAAGCTTCTTTGAAGGCTTTGGCGGTGTTGATGGCGTCTTGGCCCTGCATGGCGTCGACCACAAACAAGGTCTCCACCGGGTTGAGCACGCTGTGCAAAGTCTTGATTTCTTGCATCAGCGCTTGGTCAATGGCCAGGCGACCTGCGGTGTCGACCAGCAGCACGTCAAAGTAATGTTTGCGCGCATAGTCGAGCGCGGCACGCGCGATGTCTTCGGGCTTTTGATCGGGTGTGCTGGGAAACCACTCGGCCCCGGCTTGTGCGGTGACGGTTTTCAACTGCTCGATGGCCGCTGGACGGTACACGTCCCCCGAGACGGTGAGTACTTTCTTTTTGCGCTGGTTGATGAGCCAGCGCGCCAGCTTGGCGGTGGTGGTGGTTTTGCCCGCACCTTGCAAGCCCGCCATCAGGATGACGGCTGGCGGTTGTGCCGCCAAGTTGAGGTCGCTCACGCCCTCGCCCATGGTGGCCGCCAGCTCTTGGTTGACGATGGCAACCAGGGCCTGGCCGGGTTGCAGTGAGCCAATGACTTCTTGTCCCAGCGCTTTGTCTTTCACGCGGGCGATGAAATCACGCACCACGGGCAGGGCCACATCGGCCTCAAGCAAGGCCATGCGCACCTCGCGCAACATGTCGGCCACGTTGCTTTCGGTGATGCGGGCCTGTCCGCTGATGTGTTTGACCAGGCGTGAGAGTTTGTCGGTGAGGGTGGATGCCATGA
The DNA here is from genome assembly GCA_903845315.1 of uncultured Burkholderiales bacterium. The sequence goes on along the minus strand of CAIMWY010000138.1, from coordinate 5,343 downwards.
ATAACCCCAACAGGGGTGCGGTGTAGGTAGATAGCAAAACGCTAAACTTGCCCCATGATTTTAGCCAGCGACACTCCGCTTACCCTGTGGCTCGGCCTGCCCACGGCTGCGGCCTACGCGTTGACCGCCCTGATCGGTCCGCGCATCGCTGCCGCACGCGGTCATCGCTTGTTGGTGATGCCTTGGGTCTTGCACGGTCTGGGCTTGGTGTTTGCGCTGTTTGGCTCACAAGAAGGTATGGCGCGATTTGGTTTTGCCCCTGCCTTGTCGGTCACTGCATGGTTGATGTTCACCTTTTATTTGTTGGAACAGCATTGGTTTCCCCAGTTGCGTGTGCGCTGGACTTTGGCGGGCCTAGGCGCTGCGGTGGTGCTGTTAGCTGCCATCTTTCCGGGTGCACCTTTGCTCATCGCCACATCGCCTTGGTTACCGCTGCATTGGGCCTTGGGCATTGCGTCTTATGGCCTATTCGCTGCCGCGGTGATTCACGCTTGGTTGATGACCCGTGCCGAAAAAAATATGCGCTTGGGCGTCGACAACCATGTGGGCTTGCCCTTGCTGACCTTGGAGCGTTTGACCTTTCGGTTTGTCAAGGCTGGTTTTGCGCTGTTGACCGCGACCTTGGCTGCGGGCTGGTTGTTTGGCGACAGCTTGTATGGTGCCCAAGCTGCTTGGCGCTGGGACCACAAAACCGTGTTTTCGCTGTTGTCGTGGGTCGCATTTGCCATCTTGCTGCTTGGCCGGCATCAATTTGGTTGGCGCGGTCGAACGGCGGTGCGCGTGCTCTACATCGGCTCGGGCTTGTTGCTGTTGGGCTATGCGGGCTCGCGCTTTGTGCTTGAAGTGATCCTAGGCCGCAGCACATGAAATATTTGGTGCTGTTGTTGATTGTGCTTGGGGGCATTTGGTGGATACGCCAAAAGCGCCCTGACCGCACAAACAAGTCGTCCGATCATCGTCAAGGCCCCCAAGTCATGGTGGCCTGTGCCCACTGTGGCGTGCATTTGCCTGAACACGATGCGGTGCAAGGGCATCTTGGCGTTTACTGCAGTGAGGCGCATCGCCAGCGTCTTGAGGCCTGAGGTCACAGATGCCAGCCAACACACTGTGGCGCCAAGGTTGGTACTCATTTGCCCAGCACCTGGCTTCGCCCAACTTTGGCCCACGCCCCGAGGCGAGCGAGGTAGATTTGGTGGTGATTCATGCCATCAGCCTGCCGCCAGGGGAATACGGCGGCCCTCAAGTGAATGCGCTGTTCACCAACACTTTGGATTGGGATGCACATCCCTACTTTGCAAAAATTCGCGGCATGGAAGTGTCGGCGCACTTTTTCATCCGACGCAATGGTGACTTGACTCAGTTTGTCAGCTGTGATGACCGTGCTTGGCATGCCGGTCGCTCACACTATCGGGGTCGCGACGATTGCAACAACGACTCCATCGGGATTGAGCTCGAAGGCTTAGACGGCCATGACTTTGCACCGGAACAGTATGAAACCCTGGGCGATTTGACTGCCGCGATCGCACAGCACTACCCCATCGCGCACATTGCCGGTCACGAACACATCGCCCCTGGGCGCAAGCAAGACCCCGGGGCGGGCTTTGACTGGCGTTTTTTACAAGCGTATTTGGCTTGGCCGGATCGGTGTTTTCCAAAAAAAATATTTCCATCGAACCCTGACGAAAAAAAACTGTGAACTATTAAAGTGCGCGCAAAACGCACGCATGACACTTCAGTCATTTTTAATGTATTGAAATCATCGGCATCAGCACAGGAAAGTCGCTGAAAAAGCCCGTGAATCCTTGTTTCAATTCTCACACCCGCATGCACACTGGGCTCACGCGGAATGTCAAAAAATTGAGCAATTGCCCAATATAGGGCGCACTCCGGAAAATGGCGCCTTACTCGGTAAAACACTACCCCTAGTGTCTTGATGGGAGGGCGAACACCAGATATAGTGTGTGCTGTTGATGCGGCACTTTGAAAAATTGCACATCCAAGACATCCATGCGAACCATCCCGCGTGCTGCCAAGACCCATTGATACATCTATAACAAGGAAGAAAAACGTCATGCAAATAGCTGAGAACGCGCATCACATCGCCAGTCACAGTCACCTGACCACGCCACAAGATCGCGTGGCCTTGGACTCGCCGTCGATGTTGACGCATTACCAAATCATCCGTCGCAATGGCGCCGTGGTTCCTTTTGAACCCGCCAAAATTGCGGTGGCCATGATGAAGGCGTTTTTGGCCGTGCACGGCACCCAAGGCGCTGCCTCGGCCAGCGTGCGCGAGGTGGTGGATGCCTTGACACAAGCAGTGGTGCGTGCCTTGATGCGCTCACGCCCAGGTGGCGGCACCTTCCACATTGAAGACGTCCAAGACCAAGTGGAATTGGGTTTGATGCGAGGTGGTCACCACGAGATTGCGCGTGCCTACGTGCTGTACCGCGAACGTCGCACCCAAGAACGCGCCCATGTCAAAGAACAACAGGCACCTGCAATACCCGCGCTGCATGTGATCGATGGCGGTCAGCGCGTTCCACTCGATGTCAACCATTTGCAAGCGTTGATCAACGACGCGTGCATGGGATTGAGTGCAGACGTCAAACCCGAGCCCATCATGGCCGAGACCATGCGCAACTTGTACGACGGTGTGCCCATAGATGAGGTTTACAAGGCCGCCATCTTGGCAACCCGCACCCTAATCGAAAAAGACCCGGACTACACCTATGCCACGGCGCGCTTGCTGATGCACACCATCGTGCGCGAGGTGCTGGACCAAGAAGTGGCTCACTCGGACATGGGCCAGCACTATGCAGACTACTTCCCGCAGTTCATCAAGAAAGGCGTGGACAACGACTTGCTGGACGAGCGCCTGCTGCAATTTGACTTGAAGCGCTTGGGTCAAGCACTCAAAGCCGAACGCGACTTGAAGTTTGATTACCTCGGTCTGCAAACTTTGTATGACCGCTACTTCTTGCACGTACGCAAACAACGCATTGAGTTACCACAGGCCTTCTTCATGCGTGTGGCCATGGGCTTGTCGCTGGACGAAATCGACCGTGAAGCACGCGCGATTGAGTTTTATGAAATTTTGTCGTCCTTTGACTTCATGTCGAGCACGCCCACCTTGTTCAACAGTGGCACCTTGCGTTCGCAACTCTCAAGTTGCTACTTGACCACCGTGCCTGACAATTTGGACGGCATTTATGAGTCGATCAAAGAAAATGCATTGCTCTCAAAATTCGCAGGTGGATTGGGCAATGACTGGACCCGTGTGCGTGCCTTAGGCAGCCACATCAAAGGCACCAACGGCGAGTCACAAGGTGTGGTGCCTTTCCTCAAAGTCGTCAATGACACAGCCGTGGCTGTGAACCAAGGCGGCAAACGCAAAGGTGCGGTTTGTACCTACTTGGAAACCTGGCACTTGGACATCGAAGAATTCTTGGAACTGCGCAAGAACACCGGCGACGACCGCCGCCGCACGCACGACATGAACACGGCTAACTGGATTCCTGATTTGTTCATGCGTCGCGTGATGGAAAAAGGCGAGTGGACCTTGTTCTCTCCCTCCGATGTCCCCGACTTGCACGACCTCTATGGCGCGGAATTCGAAAAAGCCTATGTAGCTTACGAAGCCAAAGCCAAGAGCGGGGAAATCAAACCCAGCAAAACCATCCAAGCCACCGACATGTGGCGCAAGATGCTGTCGATGCTGTTTGAAACCGGTCATCCTTGGATTACCTTCAAAGATGCATGCAATGTGCGTTCACCCCAACAGCATGCCGGCGTGGTCCACTCGTCCAATTTGTGCACAGAGATCACCCTCAACACCAGCGACACCGAAACAGCGGTGTGTAACTTGGGTTCGGTGAATCTCTCGCAGCACTTAAAAGACGGCCCCAACGGCAAAGAACTCGACCACGACAAACTCAAGCGCAGCATCATCGTGGCCATGCGCATGCTCGACAACGTGATCGATATCAACTACTACGCGGTCAAAAAAGCGCGTGACTCCAACCTGCGCCACCGCCCAGTGGGCTTGGGCGTGATGTCATTCCAAGACAGTTTGTACGAAATGCGCATTCCCTACGCGTCGCAAGCCGCGGTGGAATTTGCCGACACGTCGATGGAAGCCATTTGTTACTACGCCTACTGGGCATCCACCGAGTTGGCGAAAGAGCGTGGCCAGTATTCCAGCTACAAAGGTTCTTTGTGGGATCGTGGTTTGTTGCCTCTAGACACGCTTGACATGTTGGCCAAAGAGCGCGGTGGCTATGTGGAAGTGGACCGCTCCGCCACCTTAGACTGGGATGCACTGCGCAAAAAGATTGCTCAAGACGGCATGCGCAACTCCAACTGCGTGGCCATCGCACCCACCGCCACCATCTCCAACATCATTGGCGTGGACGCTTCGATCGAACCTTGCTTTGGCAACTTGTCGGTCAAGTCCAACTTATCGGGTGAGTTCACCGTGATCAACAGCTACTTAGTGCGCGATTTGAAACGCTTGGGTCTGTGGGATGACGTGATGGTGATGGACTTGAAACACTTCGATGGGTCGCTGCGTCCTATCGATCGCGTGCCACAAGACATCAAAGCCTTGTATGCCACTGCTTTTGAAGTCGAAACCACCTGGTTGGTTGAAGCCGCGGCACGTCGCCAGAAATGGATTGACCAAGCACAGTCGCTCAACATCTATATGGCAGGCGCCTCCGGCAAGAAGCTCGATGAAACCTACAAGCTTGCATGGTTGCGCGGTTTGAAGACCACGTACTACCTTCGCACATCAAGCGCACAGCAAGTAGAAAAATCCACCGTGCAAGCTGGCTCACACAATGCAGTGTCTTCCAGTGGCGCCAGTACCAGTGGCATGAGCGCGCTCGAAGTCGCGGCAGCTGCAGCGCAAGCACAGATGAATGCCATCCCTGCCACCGACATCAAGTTCTGCGGCGTGGACGATCCCACGTGCGAATCGTGTCAGTGATTTTTTGTAATTGAGCAACACAATTTTGCAACGAAGTGAATGAACGCTTTGCGTTTGACTTCGTTGCATTCATAATTAGCGTATTGGAAAATTTTCTATGTTGACCTGGGACGAAGAAGTTAAGCCCTCATCGCCATCTCCTCTTGCAAGCGGCACCTTGAGCCGCTCGATGGAACTCCCGCCTCTTTCTGCGACACCTTCAGCTGTCGCCGCAGTCCGCACTCTGAATGACGGTGCCACTGCACCCCTGACCCCCACACCTTCTATCGCAGCTGCAATCAGTCAGCGACGCGTTAATGCTGCCGACAAGCGCATCATCAATGGTCAAACCGATGTGAACCAACTGGTTCCCT
>CAIMWY010000137.1 GCA_903845315.1 uncultured Burkholderiales bacterium | reverse complement strand
TCCAGCATCAGCGAATCGCGCCCTTTTTTTGTCAAGTGGGCATTTGGCGGCTCTGCATGTTGCATCGGTAAGCATGGGGATGGCTCCAAGCATTTGGGGGAACAACCACCCAAAAAATGTATTTTGGGGGAACAAACACCCCAAATGTTCCCCCGTTTGGTCTTGGTTGTCAATGTTCTTTGTTAGCACTCCCTGCAACCAAAACCCTTGATTTACCTATAAAAAAGCCGCTAGGTGGTGAAACCAAGCGGCCTTTAAACAGTGTGATGGTGGAGCTGGCGGGATTTGAACCCGCGTCCATAAGTCTTTTTCGTACAGTTCTACATGTGTAGTCGTCTGATTTGGGTCTCGTCAAATACATCGCGCAGCGACACGCTATGTACCCAACCAGCATCCTTAGATCTCACACAACACCAAGGTGCCCGGTGTCATGCCAGCCAATATGAGTTACCTTGCAGCTAGGACTTGGGAGGTTTTAACGCCTCCTTCACCCTAACCCAGCCTATCGGCCAACTGTTGCAAGGCTCACCGGATTAAGCGGCGAGTGCGAAACGTTCGTCGTTTGCAGTTAGTTTTTTTTCTGCTGTTTTACGAGGTAACAGAACCTCGACATGCCCTGCCACGCGTCCGAACCCATGTCGAAACCAGTGCAGCCCCAAGCATCCTATTTTAGGCCTGTGGCAGCAATTGCAAGAGCTTCAAGGGCGAATCAATGTGTAAATCTGCGCCCCAGCTGCTAATGTGTGTCTTTTCGCCCAAATAACCATAGCTCGCAGCCACAGTGCGCATGCCAGCAGCACGCCCGGCCACGATGTCGCGCTCATCATCCCCCACGTATAAGCACAGCTCAGGCGCGAGCCCTAAGCGACGCGCGGCCTCGAACATGGGTTCAGGATGTGGCTTCGCATGTGGCGTGGTGTCGCCGCTGACAATGGCAGATGCTGTTGCAAACAGGGGCATGGCTTGCGTCAGAGGGTCGGTGAAGCGCGCCATTTTGTTGGTGACCACGCCCCACAACATGCCGCGCTGACGCAAGGTATCAATCACTTCATGCACGCCCTCAAACACATAGGTGCGCACGGTCATGGCACGCTCATAGTTCACAAAGAACTCTTCACGCATGGCTTCGTAGTTTGCATGCTCTGGAGTGATGTCAAACGCCACCTTGAGCATGCCACGCGCACCGGCACCGGCCAAGGGTCGATACAAAGATTCAGGCAAAGAAGGCAAGCCACGGTCGGTGCGCATCTTGTCTGCGGCGTCGCCCAAGTCAGGTGCACTGTCGATCAAGGTGCCATCTAAATCGAACAGCACCGCACGCAGGTCTCGCAGCATCACTGCGCCTTTTGTGTGGCGACAAGGTAGTTCACATCGGTGTCGGCGCTGAGCCAATAGCGCCGCGTGAGGGGGTTGTATTCCATGCCACGGGTGTTTTGCCATGCCAAGCCTGCTTCGCGGCAGTCACGCGCCAATTCGCTGGGTCGAATGAATTTGGCGTACTCATGGGTGCCTCGGGGCAGCATGTTCAACACATATTCGGCACCCACGATGGCAAACAAAAAAGACTTGGGATTGCGATTGATGGTTGAGAAGAACACCCACCCACCTGGCTTGACCAACTGAGCACAGGCACGCACGATGGACGAGGGGTCGGGTACATGCTCCAACATTTCCATGCAGGTCACCACATCAAAGCTGGCCGGGCGTTCGACAGCCAAGGCTTCAACGCTCACTTCTCGGTATTGAACATTCGGGGTTTGTGCCTCTAGGGCATGCAACTGAGCCACCTTGAGCGACTTGGTGGCCAGGTCGATGCCCAGGGTATGCGCGCCAGTTCGCGCCATGGCGTCGGTCAAGATGCCGCCACCACAACCCACATCCAGCACTTGCTTGCCGTTGAGGTTTGCCTGGGCATTGATCCAGTCAAGCCTCAAAGGGTTGATATGGTGCAGCGGCGCAAACTCGCTTTCTGGGTCCCACCACCGATGGGCCAGATCTGAGAACTTGGCCAATTCGGCCGGGTCAACATTGACATGTGAAGAGGTGTGCATGGCTGAATTGTCGTTGATGCAATGAAAAACCCCGCCGAAGCGGGGTTCTCATGAAGGTCACAAAAGATCAGTTAGCACGGGTGCCAACAACTTCGATCTCAACGCGACGGTTCTTAGCGCGACCTTCTTTGGTCTTGTTGTCAGCCACAGGCTGCTTCTCGCCTTTGCCTTCGGTGTAAATGCGGTTTTTCTCGATGCCCTTGGTCACCAAGTAAGCCTTCACTGACTCAGCGCGACGCACTGACAGTTTCTGGTTGTAAGCGTCAGAGCCCACAGAGTCGGTGTGGCCCACAGCAATGATCACTTCCAAGTTGATGCCTTTGACTTTACCAACCAAGTCATCCAGCTTGGCTTTGCCAGCGGGCTTGAGCACCGACTTGTCAAAGTCGAAAAACGCATCAGCAGCGTAAGTCACTTTGGAAGCGGCAGGCGCTTGTGGCGCTGGAGCTGGAGCTGGAGCGGGTGCAGCAGCCTTAGGAGCTACGACAGCAGGTGCTGGTGCTGGAATGATCTCTCCGTCGCAACCTTTGGCTGCAGTTGCGGGTGTCCAGTTGGCATCGCGCCAGCAAAGACCTGTCGAGTTTTTCCAGACGTCGCCTGACGAATTGCGCCAGTTGTCAACGTTTTGGGCAACAGCAGCGGTTGCCAATGCAACGGTAGCAACAAAAGCTGCCAAGTTCTTCAAGTTTTTCATGATTCACCTCTGTGGGATTTATAAGCCGCAGACCTTGCTGCGATTCCGGGCATTCAAGGTGCAAAGACCATAACGCTGTAAATATTGTGCCATATCTGATAGACGGATCCGCCAAACGGGGGTAGTCGAGCCTACAGACAGGGAACTCTGTTGCCAGTGAGCCACAACTCACACACAAAGTAATCAGCCTAAAATGCTCGGTTTCCCGCTTTACGGCCGCTTTCATGACCCAGTTTGCCAAAGAAACATTGCCCATCAGCCTAGAAGAGGAGATGCGCCGCAGCTACC
>CAIMWY010000136.1 GCA_903845315.1 uncultured Burkholderiales bacterium | reverse complement strand
TGTCTTGACAGACATCGACTGAGAAAGTCCCTTTGAACCTGATTGAGGTAATCCTCGCGCAGGGAAGCTTGTCAAAAGAACCGGTTCAGAGGCACATCGCTCTTCCAACACCGATTCCCCGTCAGCCCCCTGCTTGTTGCATGTGAAACACAGATGGCTTTTGACGCGTCCACGATTCCTGCTGACTTGCTGAACTTCTTCGCCTTGCCCGAAGTGAGCGACGACGACTTCAACGCCGTGGCGCTGCGTCTTTTTGCCCATCAGGTCCAACACAACCTGCCGTTCCAGCGTTTTTGCCAACTGCGCGGCAAAACGCCACGCAGTGTCAAACATTGGCACGACATTCCAGCTGTGCCGATCAATGCCTTCAAAGACCTCACGCTCAGCTGTGTGCCGCCCGAGCAGTGCGCGCGCGTATTCATGACCAGCGGTACCACGCGCGGCGATGTCAAAGGCCGCCACCACCACCCGGCGCTTGAGGTGTACGACAGCTCGATGCGGCTGAACTTTGCGCAGCAGGTGATGCAGGGGCAGACCCACATTCGCATGGGCATTTTGTTTCCTAGCGAAGCGGCTATGCCCAACTCGTCACTGGCCCATTACCTGCAACTGGCCCTGACCCACTTTGGCACCGCAGACAGTGGCTACTTCATGGGCGCGCAAGGCTTGGACATCGCAGGCCTGAGTACCGCACTGCACCAGGCACAAGACACAGGACAGCCCTTTGCCTTGCTGGGTGCCAGCTACAGCCTGGTCCATGCCATGGACGCGTTGCAGGCCCAAGGCCTGTCGTTTGCCCTACCCACAGGCAGTTGGCTGTTGGACACCGGGGGCTTCAAAGGCCTGTCACGCGAGATTGAAGTGGATGCGTTTTACGACCAGCTCTCGGCCACCTTTGGCGTGCCACGCACGCAGTGCATCAACATGTACGGCATGACCGAGCTCAGCACCCAGTTCTACGACCGGGGCAATGCCACGGTGCCCTCGATCAAACGCGGGCCACACTGGATTCGCTCGCGCGTGATCGACCCGATCAGCGGGCGTGAGATGCCACGCGGCGAGCGCGGTATCTTGGCCCACACCGACTTGGGCAACTACAACGCCGTGACCACCATCTTGACCGAAGACGTCGGCGTGGCCACCGACGACGTCTTTATGCTGCTGGGCCGCGCCCAGGGTACGCAAGCCAAAGGCTGCTCGCTGGCGGTGGAAGACTTTTTGAAGGCCGCACGCGCATGAGCACGCTGAGTTTCAAAGCCGGCTATTTGCCAGGGCTGTCGGACGAAGAAGTGCATTGGCACGACCTGCACTTTGGCACACCCCAACACCCATTGACGGTTCACGTGCCACAGCTGAGCGCCACGCAAATGACGGCCGTGGCCATGCGTGTGCGCGAAGCCAGCCGCACGCAACTCAAGCACTGGCCCGTGTGCGATCGGGTGGCCGTGATCGACCATGCGGTGGCGCGTTTGCTGGACGCCAACGACCCCTACCGCCAACAGCTCGACACCTTGCTGCCGCATGTGACAGGCCTGGACCGCGAGATGGTGCGCATTCACCTCAGCGCGTACTTGCAAACATTTCGGGCCTTGCAACTGCAGCGCTTTGTGGTGGAAGACTTTGCCAACCCATTGTTGCTGGATGCGTTTCAGCCCCGCGTGGGTGGCGGCTGGAGCAAAGCTTGCGGCCCCGACTTGATGGCCCATGTGTGGGCCGGCAATGTGCCTGGCCTGCCCATGTGGAGCTTGGTGTCGGCACTTTTGGTCAAAGCGGGCTCGGTGGGCAAAGTGGCCAGCGCCGAACCCGTGTTTGCCAGTGTGTTGGCCCGCGTCTTGGTGGCGGTAGAACCCCGCTTGGCCGACTGCTTGGCCGTGGTGTGGTGGCCCGGCAGCGATGCAGCACAAGCAGCCCCCTTGTTTGCACAGGCCGAGGTGGTGTTGGCCTATGGCGGCAACACCGCCTTGCAAGCCATGCAGCAACACGTGCCTGTGACAGCGCGCTTTTTGCCGCACGGCCATAAGTTGAGTTTTGGCATGGTGTCCACGTCCGCGTTGTCGCTGCGCCGCGCCAAGGCCACCGCTGCGCTGGCCGCGCTGGACGTGGCGCGCTACGACCAGCAAGGGTGCTACTCGCCGCAGATGTTGTATGTGCAACGGGGTGCCCAGGTCAGCCCGCAAGAATTTGCGCAGAGCTTGGCCAGCGAGCTGGCCGCCCTGAGCCACAAGTTTGTGCGCCGCCCCCTGTCGCTGGAAGAAGCCGCAAGCGTGGCCGCTTGGCGCGAGTCACACGAGTTCGCCATGGTCAACCACCCCAGCACCCAGGTGTTGGGCGACGCCACGCAGGCCTGGGCGGTGGTCTACCGCGACGCCCCCACGCCGCTGCAACCCGGCCCCTTGAACCGCTGTGTGCTGGTGGTGGGGGTAGACACGCTGGACGAAGTGGCCGAGTTGGCCCTGGCCCAACGCGACCACCTGCAAACCGTCGGACTGGCCGCAGCGCCCGAAGAACTGTTGCGTCTGGGTGAGTCCCTGGCGCAGGCGGGTGTGACACGCATCTGCGCCATCGGCGCCATGACCGCCCCCGCTGCGGGTTGGCACCACGACGGGCGCTTCAGCCTGCTGGACCTGGTGCGCATGGTGGACATCGAAGCGTCCACCGAAGCCGCGGCTGAGAACTTGACTTCGTATGAGCCCTGACACCTTGCAGCCCCATCACGCCTTGCGTTTGCAAGCGTTGCGCTACGCCTACCCCACAGGCAGCGAGGCGGTGCGTAGCGTGAGCCTAGAGATCCCCCCCGGCTCCGTGCACTGCCTGGTAGGACGCAGCGGCTGCGGCAAAACCAGCGTGCTCAAACTCGCAGCGGGTTTGCTAATACCCCAACATGGCCAGGTGTTGTGCCACGGTGAAACCGTGAGCGGGCCAAGAGCCGACATGGGCTTTGTGTTTCAACGCCCCACGCTGCTGGAGTGGCTCAGCGTCATCGACAACGTGTTGTTGCCCGTCTCGCTGCAACGCCAAGTGCAAGCCAGCGACCGCGACCAGGCTGCAGAGTTGCTTGCACGCATGGGCTTGGGCACCCATCAGTCGCACAACCCCCTGGCCTTGTCTGGTGGCCAACAAAGCCGGGTGGCCTTGGCCCGTGCCCTGATGGGGGATCCACAAATTTTGTTCATGGACGAGCCGTTTGCGGCCCTTGATGCCATCACACGCGAAGAGCTGCAACACGACTTGTTGACTCTGTGCGCCCAGCAAGGCACTTCGGTGTTGTTTGTCACCCATGACATGGCCGAGGCGGTGTACCTGGGCGACCACGTGACTGTGATGCACCAAGGGCAGATGGGGCACACGCTGCGCATTGACTTGCCAAGGCCACGCGCCAATGCCTTGCGTCACAGCGCCGAATTCAATGCTCTGTGCGCCCAGTTGCGCCAGCGCATGGATGGGGGGCTGTGATGCACCATACACGCCTGATTTCTTTCTTATTAGGTCTGCTCTGCTTGGGCGCATGGGAGTTGGCGGTGCGGCAGCTGGCCACCTCGGCCTTGGTGTTGCCCGCGCCATCGGTCATTGCCATTGCGTTGTGGCGTGGCTTGAGTAACGGCTATCTGTGGCCCCATGTATTGCAAACCTTGACCGAGGTCGGCTTGGGGCTGCTGCTGGGTGGCACCATGGGTTTTGTGGGCGGCGTGGCATTGGGCGAATCAGCCCGTCTGCGTGGCGTGTTGATGCCTTATGTGGTGCTGAGCCAAGTGGTGCCCAAACTCGCGCTAGCGCCGCTGTTCATCGTGTGGTTTGGTTTTGGCACCTTGCCCACGGTGGTGATGACCGCCTTGATTTGTTTTTTTCCCCTGCTCGAAAACACCGTCACTTGCATGCAGCAAGTTGATGCGCAGCGGCTGGAGTTGTTTCGCATGCTGCGCGCCAGTGCATGGCAAACGCTGTGGCGTTTGAAAATTCCGGCGGGCCTGCCCACCATCATGGCCGGACTGCGTGTGGCCGTGGTGCTGGCCTGGGTGGGTGCGGTGGTGGGCGAATTCATTGGCGGCAGCAAAGGCCTCGGCGCTTTGATCATGGCGGCCCAAGGCTCGATGGACACACCGTTGATGTTTGCCGTGCTGGTGCTCATCACGGTGCTGGGCATCTTGAGTTACAGCGGCGTTCAAGCGCTTGAACGTCGGCTTTCACCCGCTTCCTTTTCTCTTTGACCTTTTGAAAGTTTGATTCGATGACATTTCACACACACCGCTTTGGATTGACCGACGCAAAAGCGGGCCTGTCAGCGCGCCTTTTGGCGAGTGGGTTTGCCAGTCTTTGTTTGGCGCTCTTTGTTGGCAGCTGGGCGTTCAACAGCCATGCGCAATCAGCGCCTAAGGTCGACAAAATCGTGGTGGCGGGCTGGAGCAAACCCATCACCGAAATCACCAACCTGTTGGTGGAAGAAGACAAAGGCTTTTTCAAAGCCCGTGGCATTGAACTTGGCTACATGCCAGGTGCCGGGGGGGGGGACGCGTTGCGCAACCTCTTGAGTGGTCAGGCTGATGTGGCGTTCACCGACCCCAGCTCTTTTTTTACCGCGCTGGACAAGGGCGAAAAGCTGCGCGCCATCTACGACATCTACCCACAAAACATCTTCAACTTGGTCTCACTCAAATCGCAAAACATCACCAAGCCCGCTGACCTCAAAGGCAAACGCATTGGTGTGTACAGCCTAGCCAGCGGCACACGGCAAAACCTGCAAGTGTTATTGCACCAAGCGGGTTTGAGTGAGTCCGACGTCACACTGGTGGTGACGGGCATGCTGAACTTTGCGCCTTTGATACAAGGTCAAGTGGATGCCACCGCCGCCACCGACACCGGCTTGCTGGTGGGTAGGCAAAAAGGCTTGGGCGAAGTCAATGTGATGGAGGTGAAACAGTACGTCAACATCTCTAGCGACTTCTTTGTGGTGCGCGAAGACACCTACGCCAACAAAAAGGACACGCTCAAGCGATTTTTGCAAGCCTACCAAGACAGCGCGGACTGGATGATTCGTTCGCCCCAAGAAGCCGCCAAACTGGCCGTCAAGCACGCGATGGATGGGCAAAACGAAGCCATCAACTTAGAGATCATCAAGCTGCGTAATGCGTCGAGTGTTTCAGCCACCACCGCCCAACGCGGCTTGGGTGCGTTTGACTTGGTCACGCTGCAAAAAGGCGCGTATGCCTACAAGGCCTTTGGCGTGATTCAACGCGACATCAAGATCGGCGATGTGGTCAGCCAAGACCTGTTGCCCGGCAAAAAATGACCACCCCCACCGCACGCTTTGACGGCCAGGTGGTCTTGGTCACCGGTGCCAGCCGGGGCATTGGCGCAGCCATTGCCAAAGCCTTTGCAAGCGAGGGTGCGCTGGTCTTGGTGAACTACCTGCACAACGAGACCGCAGCACACGAAGTGGTCAGCGCCTGTGAGCAAGCGGGTGGGCAGGCTTGGGCGCTGCAAGCCGATGTGCGCGCGCCCGAGGCCGTGCAAGCCATGGTGGCCAAGGCGGTGGGAGAGACTGGGCGCATTGACGCAGTCGTCAACAACGCATTCAGTCCTTACGCGTTTGATCCCGAACACCGTCAACGTTTTTGGGAGTTGCCCTGGAGTGCCTACCAAGGCCAGTTTGACGGCGCGGTGCAAGCCACTTATCACGTGTGCCAAGCGGTGTTGCCCCACATGCGTCAGCGCGCACGCGGCAGCATCGTCAACTTGGTGAGCGACTTGGTGCAACGCCCCAGCATTGCCTACCACGACTACGCCACCGCCAAGTCAGCGTTGGTGGGCTTCAGCCGCAACTTGGCCACAGAGCTCGGGCCTTTGGGCATTCGTGTGAACTGTGTGGCCCCAGGCTTGGTGAGCCCCACGGCGTCGAGCCAGCACACCAAAGAGGCGGTGAAAGACGTGTTGGTGGCACAGACCCCCATGGGCCGCTTGGCCACGCCCGACGACGTGGCTGGCCCTGTGCTGTTTTTGGCCTCGGATTGGAGTCGCTTCATGACCGGCCAGGTGCTGGTGGTGGACGGCGGCTTGGTGATGGCATGAGCATACCCACACGTCGCTTGGGCCACCGCAACGCGGCTTGGCAACGCAGCGGCTCAGAGGGCACTGCCTCAGCCGCGCAGGTGCATGGCCACTGGCGCAAAGCCGTGGTTGAGCGGGCCGTGGCCGTGGCCGGTGGTGACTGCGGCGCCATGCTCAATGGCACCCAAGATAAAGCCGCGCGCGCGCGTGACGGCCTGCGCCAAGTCATGCCCCAAGGCCAGGTACGCGGCAATGGCCGACGACAAGGTGCAACCCGTGCCATGCACATTGCGACTGGCAATGCGCGGCGAGGCCAAGCGTTGCGAGGCTACGCCGACTTGGGCCAGCAGGTCCACCACTTCCTCTCCGGGCAGATGACCGCCTTTGAGCAACACTGCGCGCGCGCCTTGGGCGAGCAAGTCTTGCGCGGCGGCTTCGAGTTGGCCCGCATTGGCAATGTCGCGCGCCAACAGCAAAGCGGCTTCGTCCAAATTGGGCGTGATCAGGCGAGCGCGCGGAAACAGTTCACGCACCAACACTTGGACCGTCTCGCTGGCAATCAGGCGGTCACCGCTGGTGGCCACCATCACAGGATCGAGCACCACGTTGGCGAGTTGGTAATGGTCAATCGCCCACGCCACTACCTCCACGATGGCGGGTGCATGCAGCATGCCGATCTTGACGGCATCAACGCCAATGTCTTCCACCACCGACTGGATTTGTGCTTTCAAAAACTCAGCCGGTATCCCGTGAATGCCCTGCACGCCCAGGGTGTTTTGTGCGGTCAGCGCAGTGATGGCGGTCATGCCATAGCAGCCCAAAGCAGCAAAGGTTTTGAGGTCGGCCTGAATGCCAGCGCCGCCGCCGCTGTCCGAGCCCGCAATGGTGAGAACGCGTGCGTAACGGGTGATCGACGGGGAGGTCGAAGAAAAAGTCGATGGATGAATGCTCATGCACCCAATTATCCGCAACTGCTCTTGGCTATTTTTTCTAAGGACATGCAAATATGAGTTCAGCACAACACAGTGTGGTCTTGGGGGCCGGCCTGATGGGTCGTTTGTTGGCCCACAGCTTGGCGCGGCAGGGCCACCGTGTCGAGGTTCATGAAGCGCAAGGCCCCGATGCACAAGGTGCTGCGGCCCGTGTGGCGGCCGCCATGCTGGCACCGCTGGCCGAATCGGCCATCACAGAACTGCCGGTGGTGCACATGGGCCAACATGCACTCACACGATGGCCTGAATTGATCGGTCAACTGCAACAACCCGTGTTCTTCCAGCAAAACGGCACCCTGATTGTGTGGCACCGCCAAGACGCAGGTGAGGCCCAACGCTTTGAGCACATGCTGGCGCGCACCCATACCCAATGCCCCAGCTTGCCGGCCTTGCAGCAGCTTGACGCCACCGCACTTGCCACGTGCGAACCCGCTTTGGAGGGACGCTTTCAGCGCGCCTTGTATTTGCCCGGTGAAGGCCAACTTGACAACCGCCAGTTGTTGTCGGCGCTGCTAGACAGCTTGCACACTCAAGACGTAACGCTGCACTGGCAAAGCCCCAAGTCACCGAGCGACTTTGCACCGGGCGCCCCAGGACAACCCGACTGGGTGTTTGACTGCCGAGGCTTGGGCGCACGCACCCAATGGACACAGCTGCGTGGTGTTCGTGGCGAGGTGGTGCGACTGCATGCACCCGAAGTCACGCTGCTGCGGCCCACGCGTTTGATTCATCCGCGTTACCCGATCTACATCGCGCCCAAAGAAGACCATGTGTTCATGATCGGCGCCACCGAAATTGAAACCGAAGACCTGTCGCCTGCTAGCGTGCGCTCTACCCTAGAGTTGCTCAGCGCCGCCTATACCGTGCACAGCGGTTTTGCTGAAGCGCGTATTTTGGAAATCAACACCCAAGCCCGACCTACCCTGGCCAACAACCTGCCTGCCGTACGATGCCTAGGCCCGCGTTGCCTGCAAATCAACGGCCTGTATCGCCACGGTTTTTTAATTGCACCGGCCATGTTGGATGTGGTGCTGGAATGGGTACAGACTCAGACCACCGAGCTCGCCACCACATTTGCACTGACGTTTGAACATGTCTGACACCACCACCATTCGGGTGCTGATCAACCAAGCCCCCTATGACTTTGAGCAAGGCGCCACACTGGCCGATGCCGTGAAATGCGCGGGCATTCAACCGCCGTTTGCCGCTGCGGTGAACATGCAGTTTGTGCCTCGCACCCAATACAACCAGCACATGCTGGCCACCCATGACCAGATTGAATTGATCGCGCCCATCACGGGCGGTTAAGCAAAGATTGGATCAACCATGAGCACCTCAACCTCTCTCACGCTGTACGGCGAAACCTTTGCCAGCCGCTTGCTGCTGGGCACCTCGCGCTACCCCTCACCCAGCGTGTTGCTGGCCGCCATTGAGCGCGCCAAACCGGCCATGTTGACCGCCTCCTTGCGCCGACAAACCGGCAGCGGCGGCGAAACCTCACAAAGTTTTTGGAACCTGCTGCGCCAAGCTGGTGTGCCCGTGTTGCCCAACACCGCGGGTTGCCACAGCCTGCAAGAAGCCATCACCACCGCCGAGATGGCGCGTGAGGTGTTTGAAACCGACTGGATCAAACTGGAGTTGATCGGCGACGATTACACCTTGCAACCCGATACATTGAACTTGCCCGAAGCGGCCAGCCGTTTGATCAAGGCGGGCTTTAAGGTGCTGCCCTACTGCACCGAAGACCTGGTGCTGTGCCAACGTTTGATCGATGTGGGCTGTCAAGCCGTGATGCCGTGGGCTGCCCCCATTGGCACGGGCAAGGGCCCCGTCAACCCCACCGCCTTGCGCACCCTGCGTGAGCGCTTGGATGTGCCACTCATCGTCGACGCGGGCTTGGGCCTGCCGTCACACGCTTGCCAGGTGATGGAATGGGGTTATGACGCCGTGTTGCTCAACACCGCCGTGGCTCTGGCCCAAGACCCGGTGCGCATGGCCGGCGCATTTGCCGATGCGGTGAATGCCGGACACAGCGCCTATGTGGCGGGCGCCATGCAAGCGCAAGACAGCGCCCAACCCAGCACCCCCGTGCTGGGCACACCGTTTTGGCACCAAGCATGAACGCGCACGACATCGCCAGCGCCATTGCGCAACAACATGCCCACATGCTGGCCGGTGAGCCGCAAAGCCATGAACAGGCCCAAGCGTCTTCTGACCACGGGTTGACGCCGGAGATAGCTGGTGTTCTGCAAGGCTGTCGCATGTTAGGGTTTTTGGAACACGATGCGCGGTGCGTGATGAAGGCTTGGCAACAACAAAGCCTGCGTCTGGGAGGTTTTGACGTGAATGCATGGCCTGTGCAGCCCGCAGACTTTGGTATTGCCCCATGGCCTAGGAAGAACGCGTTTGCGCCCTGCCCGCATGCCTTGGGTTTGTATGCCGTGCTGCCCGACGCGCACTGGGTGGGTCGCATGGCACGAGCTGGCGTGCCCACGGTGCAACTGCGTTTCAAGTCGGACGATGCTGCAGCCATTGCGCGTGAAGTGCGCGCCGCAGTGGCGGCCGTGCAAGGCACACAGGCTTTGTTGTTCATCAACGACCACTGGAAAGCAGCCATTGAAGCCGGGGCCTACGGTGTGCATCTGGGCCAAGAAGACATGGCCGATGCACCCTTGCATACCATTCACGCCGCTGGCTTGCGCTTGGGCTTGAGCACACATGGTTATGCCGAGATGCTGCGCGCCGATGCGGTATCGCCAAGCTACATCGCGCTGGGCGCCGTGTTTCCCACCACCTTGAAGCGCATGGCCACCGCCCCACAAGGCATGGGGCGTTTGCAAGCCTATGCC
>CAIMWY010000135.1 GCA_903845315.1 uncultured Burkholderiales bacterium | reverse complement strand
TGGACCACCGACTCGGCGCCTGCCGACAACTCGTCGCAGGATGACACCGGGCCGCGTCCTGGCAAATTCACCATGATCGACAACGGCACCGTATTTCGTATCTTGGACTTTCATCCTGGCGTGCAACAACGGGTGCACCGCACCGACAGCATCGACTACATCGTGGTGATGTCGGGCGAGATCGACATGGAGCTGGAAAGCGGCGAAGAGGTCCACCTCAAGCAAGGCGATGTCATGGTGCAACGCGGTACCGTGCACAACTGGATCAACCGTGGCACCGCGCCCTGCGTGATGGCCGTGATTTTGATTCACGCCAACGCGGTGCAAGCCGGTGGCAAAACGCTCAACGCTTTCGGTTGAGGCCATCGCACCCCATCCATGATCAACGCCACCCACCACCCAATACTTCGCAGCTGGGTCGCAAGCGCCAACGAGCCTGACGCTGACTTTCCCATTCAAAACTTGCCGTTTGGTGTGGCACATGGCCCCGCAGACATGCAAGCGCGGGTGGTGGTGGCCATTGGCGACCAAGCCCTGGATATTCTGGCACTGGCTCAACACAAGGTGCTGCAGGGTTTGGCCCAAGACGCGGCACTGGCCTGTGCGGGTGGTCGGCTCAATGGCTTGATGTCTTTGGGAGCAGCCCATCATTCGGCCTTGCGCGGGCAACTCTCTGCCTTGCTGGCTGTGAACACACCCCACCAAGCTGTTGTTCAAACATGCCTGCTGCCTCAGAGTGACTTGCGCATGGCGCTGCCTGCACAGATTGGCGACTTCAGCGATTTCTTCACCTCCATCCACCACGCGACCAACTCGGGGCGCTTGGCGCGTCCTGACAACCCGCTGCTGCCCAACTTCAAACATTTGCCGGTGGCCTACCACAGCCGCTCGTCCTCCATCGTGGTCGACGGCACGCCCTGCCCCAGACCCCAAGGACAAACCAAACCAGCGGGCGCTGCACAGCCCGTGTTTGGGCCAACGCGCTGCCTAGACTTTGAGTGCGAAGTCGGTTTGTTCATTGGCCAAGGCAATGCGCTGGGCACGCCCATTCCATTGCATGAAGCGCAAGACCACATGTTTGGGCTGACCTTGCTCAACGACTGGTCAGCCCGCGACATGCAAAGCTGGGAGAGCCAACCCTTGGGGCCCTTCTTGGCAAAAAGTTTCATGACCAGCGTGTCCCCGTGGGTGGTCACCATGGAGGCCTTGGCGCCATTTCGCACGCCTGCCGCCGAGCGAGGTGCCGACGCACCGGCGCTGCTGCCGTATTTGAACGACCCTGGAGACCGCGCCAGCGGTGGTTTGCAGTTGCATCTTGAAATCAGCTTGCAAACCTCGCGCATGCGCGAACAAGGCATGACACACCACGTCATCAGCCGCCCCAAATTCGAAGACCAGTACTGGACGTTCGGACAAATGGTGGCGCACCAAACCAGCAACGGATGCAACTTGCAAGCAGGCGACTTGATTGGTTCTGGCACAGTCTCTGGCCCACGCGCCGGAGAATTGGGATGCTTGAAAGAAATAACCCAAGATGGCCAACATCACATTGAACTACCCTCGGGTGAATCCAAAACTTACCTTGAAGCGGGTGACGACGTGGTGTTCAAAGCCCGCTGCCAACGCGAAGGTTTTGTCAGCATTGGCTTGGGTCAATGCGCAGGTCGCATACTCTCATAACCCTTTTTTATTTGCATCTCCAAAGGACCCCCATGAAGACTTATTACAAAGCCCTGCTGGGTGGACTCCTCTTCGCAACTTGCGGCCTATTACACGCCCAGTCTTATCCTGACAAACCGGTGCGTTTTGTGGTGCCCTTCGCACCGGGTGGGCCCACCGACATCATTGCTCGTCTGCTGAGCCAGAAACTCTCAGATGTTTGGAAACAACCGGTGGTGGTCGAGAACCGTCCCGGAGCAGGCGGCAACGTGGGCGCGGCCCAAGTGGTCAAGTCAGTGCCAGACGGCTACACAGTGCTGATCAACACCAGCTCCATGGCCGTCAATGCCACGCTGTATGCCAACCCTGGCTACGACCTAGAGAAAGATTTATTGGCTGTGACCAATGTGGCCTCAAGCCCCAACATCATCGTGGCAGGCAGCACGCTGGGGACCAAGAGCTTGAAAGAAGCCATCGACAAAGCCAAAACAGGACAACTCAACTTTGGCTCGGCAGGCACGGGCACCACGCCGCATCTGTCAGCCGAGTACCTGTTCAAAGTGCTGGCCAAAGTCGATGTCACGCACGCCCCCTACAAAGGTGCTGGGCCTGCGCTCAATGGCGCGCTCACAGGTGAAGTGCAATTTGCCAGCGTGGCCATGCCCGCTGCTGTGCCGTTGATCAAAGCTGGACGCTTGCAAGGCTTGGCGGTGACCAGTGTCAAACGCAACAGCGCCCTGCCCGATGTGCCCACGGTGGCCGAATCGGGTTTTCCGGGGTTTGAAGACTACACCTGGGTCGGCGTGTTTTTGCCCGTCGGTGCACCCATGGCCATCGCGCAAAAAATCAATACCGACATCGAGACTTTGTTGCAACAAGCCGATTTCAAAACGCGCTTAAACGGCATTGGTTTTGAACCTGTGGGTGGCTCGATGGACAGCTTTGCCAAATACATCAGGGCAGAAAATATCAAATGGGCCAAGGTGGTTCGCGAAACCGGCGCCAAACCCGAGTGATCTATCCACACCGACCGACATTCTGAAAGACGCGCATGACTCGCACCATCATTGACCTGTCTGTGGCTTTGGAAGACAAACCCACCTCGCCGCCTCACCATCGACCGCAAATCGATTACGTCAACCACGACGACTCGTGGGAGCTGTTTAGTAAGTTACTGCCCGGTGTCACACGCGAACACATGCCCGACGGCAAGGCGTGGGCGGTGGAGCGCGTATCGCTCTCGACCCATGCCGGCACGCACATGGATTCGCCCTGGCACTTTCACCCCACCACCGACCATGCGCTGACCCCCAATGGCAGACCGTCTCCCGGCATTGACGAAGTGCCCCTCGACTGGTGCATGCAAGCGGGGGTCAAGCTGGACTTCAGGCATCTGGAAGCCGGCTATGTGGTGACGCCTCAAGACATTGAGGCCGAGTTGCGCCGCATTGGCCACACGCTGCAGCCCCTGGACATCGTGTTGGCCAACACCCGTGCAGGTGCGCGCTACGGACAGGAAGATTATTGGGAGAGTGCCTGTGGTTTTGGCCGCGCCGCCACCTTGTGGCTGCTCGAGCGCGGCGTGCGCATGGTGGGCACCGACTCTTACAGCTGGGATGCGGCTTTCAAATACGTGGTCGAGCGTTTTGCCAAAGACGGTGACCCATCGATCATTTGGGAAGGTCACAAAGCCGGACGCGACATCGGCTATTTCCAAATGGAAAAGCTCACCAACTTGGACCAACTCCCGTCCCACGGTTTCACCGTGTGCTGCTTTCCTGTGAAGATCAAACACGCCTCCGCTGGCTGGTGCCGAACCGTGGCGATTTTGAATGAGTAAACCGCGTTAGCAGTAAACCACAACACCCCCATGACACACGCACGCTACACACGCCGCCAAGTGCTGCAACAGGCTTCTTTGGGCGCTATCGTGGCAGGAGGGCTGAGCACCTCGACGGCCTTCGCACAGTCGAGCTATCCCAACAAACCCATCCAAGTGGTGGTGCCGTTCCCCGCAGGCGGGATTGTGGACAACGTGTTTCGTGCCATGTCTGCGAGCTTGCAAGCGGGCCTCGGACAAGCCTTGGTGGTCGACATCAAACCGGGCGCTGGCGGCTCCATCGGTGCGGGCTTTGTGGCCCGCGCCAAACCCGATGGCTACACCTTGCTGATGGTGTTTGACACCTTTGCCGTCAACCCCTTGCTGTACAAGCTCAACTTTGACGCCGACAAAGACTTGACCCCGGTGGCACTGATTGGCACCTCCTCGATGGTGGTGGTGGTGCCTGCGGCGTCGCCGGTCAACAGCTTGGCTGAGTTGGTCAGTCTGGCCAAGAGCAAACCCGGGCAACTCAATTACGCCTCTACCGGC
>CAIMWY010000134.1 GCA_903845315.1 uncultured Burkholderiales bacterium | reverse complement strand
GGCCAGTCGATGCGGTGCAGCAAGTCGGTGTCGCCGATGGCGGTGAACATGGGGCCCATGAAGAAGTCTTGTGCGGCCACCGCGCGTGCGCCGTCTTCGGCGTTTTCAAGGTGCAGTGTGGCACCCAAAATCAAAGCGGTCAGGGGCAATTCTGCGGAG
Organism: uncultured Burkholderiales bacterium; assembly: GCA_903845315.1. The sequence continues at coordinate 9,407 of CAIMWY010000134.1, read as the reverse complement.
GGGTCGGCGTAGGCCAAGCTGCCGCCCACCGTGCCACGGTTGCGGGTTTGCTGGTGACCCACCCAGTACAGGGCTTGGTGCATCAGCGGGAGTCGCTGCCCGATGTCGGCATGGCGCTCCACTTCGCACTGGCGCACACCCGCACCCAAGGTGAGGGTGTCGGGGCTGAGGTGGATGGTGCGCAGGGCTTCGAGGCGGTGGATGTCCACCAACAACTCAGGGCGCGCCAGGCGCATGGCCATCATGGGCACCAAGCTCTGGCCACCGGCAATCAGCTTGGCGTCGCCGCCGTGCTGTTGCAGCAAGCTCAGGGCGTGCTCGACGTTGTCGGCACGGATGTAATCGAAGGCTGCGGCTTTCATGGGCTGATGTTCCGAATGGCGGTGGGGGTGTGCTGACTATTTCTCACGCGCGGCTCCTTCTGGTGTCGCGCCAGAGTGTCCGTTGTAATTGCGGGGGAGGCAATCCAGTTATATTCACGTTGCATGAGAAAAACTCACGCCACAGAACCTGTCTCCTGACTAACATGAACCTCACTTATGAGAAAACTTCCTCCTTTGAATGCGGTGCGTGCATTTGAGGCGGCGGCGCGTCATGTGAGCTTTACCAAGGCCGCCAAAGAACTCTTTGTCACACACGGCGCTGTCAGCAAGCAAGTGGCGGTGCTCGAGGCTTGGTTGAGCACCCCCTTGTTCAACCGCAGCCAGTCGCAGCTCAGCCTGACCGATGCGGGCCGCACGTTTTTAACGGCGGTCACCCCGGCCTTAGACCGCATTGCCGTGACGGCCATGCAGTTGCTCGAGCAGGCCGAGCCCACGGCTTTGCGCATCAACGCGCCCCCCACCTTCACCATGCGTTGGCTGATCCCGCGCATCTCGGCATTTCAAAAGCGCCGGGGTGGGGTGGAGGTCAAGCTCACCACGTCCACGGCGCCCATCAACTTTGAAGAGCGCGGTTATGACGTGGCCATACGTGGCGCCCATGAAGCCTTTGCCAGCATGGTGTCGGTGCCCTTCATGACCGAGACCATCGTGCCAATTTGTCATCCCGACTTGTTGGAGGGCGGACGACTCAAAGACCCGATCGATGTGGCACAGCACACGCTGATCAGTTACGACACCGAGCCGATGAGCTGGGCCGAATGGCTGGCGCTGGCCCAAGTGCCAGAGCTGCAGCGCCCAAGCAAGAGCTTGCAGTTTGAGCAGATGTATTTCGCCTTGCAAGCAGCAGCGGAGGGACTGGGCTTGGTCTTGGTGCCTTTGTTTTTGGTGGCCGACGATGTGATCGCCGGGCGCTTGTGCGCGCCTTTTGGTTTGCGGGTGGCGCGGCAGCGGCGTTACTTTGTCAACTCCCCGCTGGGCTTTGAGCGCAAACCGGTGATCGAAGACTTCACCGAGTGGTTGCTCAAAGAAGGGCAAGATACGGAGCGTTCCATTGCACAGCTCACCGAGACCATGCGATGGTGAGGCCTGTGAGTTTTTCTCGGGTATTGCCCGATGCTGGGTGACGCTGTTCAAGGCATCATCAGAACTTGCATTTTTTTCTAATTGACTGACTATCTCTCATGAGCCAACACACCACGGGTTACCCCGATTTGCACGACCACTTGGAAGAACTCAAGCGCCGAGGCTTGCTGCAAGTCATCGACCGCCCGATTGACAAAGACTCTGAATTGCACCCCTTGGTGCGCTGGCAGTTTGTGGGCGGCATGGACGAGGCCGAACGCAAGGCGTTTATCTTCACCAACATCGTCAACGCCCAGGGCCGTAAGTACGACATCCCGGTGGTGGTGGGCGCCTTGGCCGCCAACCGTGAAATCTACAGCGTGGGCATGGGTTCATCGGTGGAGCAAATTCAAGCGCGCTGGAACCATGCCATCAACCACCCTATCAAACCGCGCATGGTGGACAACGCGGCCTGCCACGAAGTGATTCACCAAGGCGCCGACTTGCAAGGCGAGGGCAAGGGCTTGGACATGTTGCCCATTCCAATTTCGACACCGGGCTTTGACAGTGCACCCACACTCACCGCCACCAACGTGATCACGGTGGACCCTGAGACTGGTGTGCAAAACATGGGCACCTACCGCTGCGCCTTGAAAGCCCCCGACCGCATGGTGGTGCGCATGGCCACCCGTGTGGGTGGTGCGGGCGGCTACTTGCATTACCAAGCCTGGAAAAAGGCGGGCCACAAAACCATGCCCTGTGCGGTGGTGTTGGGTTGCCCGCCTTATGTGGCTTTCATGGGCCCCCAAAAACTACCGATCGGCATGGACGAATTCGATGTGGCTGGCGGCTTGGCCGGTGTGCCGATTGAGGTCACCCAAGCCCGCACCGTGAACCTGCGCGTGCCCGCGCAAGCCGAGATCGTGATTGAAGGCCAAATCGATTTGGAGTTCTTAGAGCCCGAAGCGCCGTTTGGTGAATCGCACGGACATGTGGCCTTGGAAGAGTACAACCTGCCCATGACCATCACGGCCATCACCCATCGCCTCAAGCCGGTGATTCCGTCTTACCTGAGTCAAGTTGCACCTAGCGAGTCCAGCGTGATCAAGCGCGTGGCCTACGAGCCTTTGTTCTTGGCGCATCTGCGCAATGCCTTGGGTATTCGCGGGGTCAAGCGCGTGTCGCTGCACGAGCCTCTCACGGGCTTGCTGCGTGTGACGGTGATCACCTTTGACAAAGACACCCCCAAGACCGAGATCTGGCGTGCCCTGTATGGCGCGGCGTTTTTCAAAGGCGACTGCGGCAAGATTTGCATTGCGGTCAACGAGGACATCGATCCGGACAACGCCGACGCACTGCTGTGGGCCATGGCCTACCGCATGAACCCGGTGGTCGATGTGCAAACGCTCGAGCACCGTGGCCAAGGCCACGGACCCAAGCGCGAGTTGGACGGCGAAGAAGACTCCACCTTGTTGATGGACGCCACCATGAAGTCGGTCATGCCGCCCCTGGCCTTGCCCACGCAACCTTATATGGAGCGCTCCAAAGCCATTTGGGAAGAGTTGGGTCTGCCCAAGTTGCGCCCGCAAGCGCCATGGTTTGGCTACACCCTGGGCGACTGGTTGCCTCAGTGGGAGGCCGCAGCGCAGCGCGCTGCCACCGGACGTTATCTGGAGAACGGTGCCATCAGTTTGAAACAGCAACGCAACGATGTGAAGGCCGAAAGCAAATTTCGACCTGACGAACAATGAGTGCCATGTCTAGCTCTGATCGCCAAACGCCTCGTCGCCTGATTGTGGGTATCAGCGGTGCCTCGGGCGTGATTTATGGCGTGCGCATTTTGCAGGTCTTGCAAGGCTCTGGCATTGAAACCCATTTGGTGATGAGTGACGCTGCACGCTTGACCCTCAGCACCGAAACAGACTTGACCCACAAGCAAGTTGAAGCCTTGGCGACCGAGGTGCACAACACCAAAAACATTGGCGCCACCATTTCCTCGGGTTCGTTCAAGACCATGGGCATGGTGGTCGCGCCGTGCTCGATTCGCTCCCTGTCAGAAATCGCGTATGGCATGACCAGTGGCTTGTTGTCGCGTGCCGCCGATGTGGTGCTCAAAGAGCGCCGCCGCTTGGTGCTGATGGTGCGTGAGACGCCATTGCATGCGGGCCACCTCAAAGCTATGACGCAGGCTTGCGAGAACGGCGCCATTTTGATGCCGCCCGTGCCTGCGTTGTACGCACGGCCCCAAACCTTGGACGACATGATCAACCACACAGTGGGTCGCTGTCTGGATCTTTTTGACATCGAAACCGATCTCATTGCACGCTGGGCGGGCATGGGGAAAACTGGAGATAAAGAATGACAACGCGAAAAATCTGTGCCTGGTTGGCGATGGTGACTGTGGGCCTGCTGGGCAGCGTGGCGCAGGCGCAATCTAGCAACTACCCCAACAAGCCCATTCGTTTGGTCGTAGGTTACGCGCCCGGTGGCGTGGCCGACATCACGGCGCGCATGGTGGCGCAAAAGTTGTCGGACGCCTTGGGTCAACAGGTGGTGGTGGACAACAAGCCCAGCGCCGGCGGCATTGTGGCCGGTGAAACCGTGGCCAAGGCCGACCCCGATGGTTACACCTTGCTGCACATGAACTACGGCAACGCAGTGAGCGCGGCCATGTTCAATAAGATGCCTTACGACATCAAGCGCGACTTTCAGCCAATTTCCGCCATGGGATTTTTTGATGTGGTGATGTTGGTGGACAAAAGCTCAGACATCCACAGCGTGCAAGACTTCATCACCAAGGCCCGCGCCAATCCTGAGAAACACAACATTGGCACGGTGAGTTTGGGTAGCGGACAGCACATGTCGGCCGTGCTTTTCAAAAGCCTGACGGGTTTGAACACCACCATCGTGCCTTACAAGACCACGCCGTCTTTGATGCTGGCGCTCAAGAGCAAGGACATTTCTGTCGCGTTTGAAATCATCTCGCCTGCCATGCCCTTGATTCGCGGTGGCGAGATCAAGGCCATGGCCGTGTCTTCTGGCACGCGTTTCCGTGGCTTGCCCGATGTGCCAACGCTCATGGAAAGCGGTGTCAAGGCCTACAACGTGACGGCTTGGAACGGTGTGGCGGCACCGGCCAAAACACCGCGGCCCATCATTGAACGTCTGAACAAAGAAATCAACGCCGCCTTGGCCTTGCCCGACGTGCGCAGCAAGTTCCAAGACGTGGGCATTGATGCGCGGGGCGGCACACCCGAAGAGTTGCGCGACATCTTGGCCAGCGAGATCGACAAGTGGAACAACTTGGTCACCACCATGAAGTTGGAACGCCAATGAAGAGCGCTCCCTGAGTCCCATTCACCCAAGAAAGACAGGCCACCATGATCACATTGTTTGTGTACTACAAATTGCCCGTGTCCGAGCACGCGCAGTGGCTCGCACGGGTGTATGACTTTCAGCAAGCAGTCATGCAGGGTTGGCCCGGTATGGGGGTGGAGTTGTTGCAGCGCCCCGAGCCCTCAGCCGAAGGCATGGAGACGTGGATGGAGGTCTACCGTCATCCCCTTGGCGTGTCCAAGGAGATGATGGCTTCTATCGAACAACTGGCCCATGACAGTGGCTTGCCTTCAAAGCGGGCGGCAGAACTCTTTGTGCCTTTGCACTGAAAGTTGAACATTGCGCCGTGCGGTCGCAGCGCACGACTCAAAGGGTGACCACGACGTTGCCCAACACCTGACCGCCTTCCACGGCTTGGTGGGCCTTGACCATGTCTTGCAAGGGGTACTGCGCAGCCACCGCATGCACCAACACGTTTTTGTTGAGCAGCTCTGTCAAATAGCGCAGACCATGCTGACGGTCTTCAGTTGTCAAGTCATAGACCAAGAAGAACTTCATGGTGATCGAGTTCCACAGCAGCGGCCTGAAGTTCACCGCCACATCACCCGCTACGTTGGAGCCATAGCACACCAAGCTGCCGTGGCGTTTGATGCTGCCATCGGCGGTGAGACGGTGCGAGGTGGAGAAGTCCATGTCGATCACCACATCCACGCCTTGCCCTTGGGTGATTTCTTTGATGCGCTCACTCACCGACTCGGTTTTGTAGTGAATGACTTCTTGTACGCCCACGCTGCGCACATTTTCGGCTTTGGCGGGCGAGCCCACGGTGCCAATCACGCGTGCCCCTTGCAGCACCGCGAGTTGTGCTGCGTAGTGACCCACGGCAGATGAGGCGGCAATGACCAACACGGTTTTGCCTTTGAGGTTTCCCGCCAAATGAATGGCTTGAACGGCCGTGAGGGCTGGAATGCCAAAGCAAGCGGCAGCGGCAAAGTCGATGTGTGCGGGCAGCGCTACCGCCTGTTGCTCGGGCAGGGCGATGTATTCACAGGCGGTTCCCCAGGGGCGTTGCCACTGGCCATTCCAAATCCACACGCGCTCGCCGATGCGCGCCGGTGAAACGCCTGCACCTACCGCGTCGATCACGCCAGCGCCATCGCTGTGGGGAATGATTTCGGCATCGGTGATGGGCCGCGTTTTGCGAGATTTCACATCCGATGGGTTGACGCCTGAGGTGGCGAGTTTGACGCGCACTTCACCAGCGGCGGGTTGTGGTGTGGGCAGTTCACCCAACGTCAACACGTCAACAGCTTCACCGTTGTGGTTGTACCAAGCAGCTTTCATCATGGAACCTTTCAAATGAGACAAAGTGACGGTAAGAGCAAGCGGTGATCAGCGCTGTCACGCACAGCACAGGCCTAGGTAAAAACGACCTCGACAAGGCGCAGACTCTAATCTGAAAATTGATCACAACGCCACCCTCAGGGAAATGAATCGCTGGACGGCGGGGGTGCATCAACTCAGCATCAGGGTCGATGGAAAAGAATTTCAGATTGAACGATTTAAAAGGAGACTTTCATGAAACAGTTTTTACGTGCAGCAAGCTTGGCATTGGTGGTGCTCAGCGCACCTGTTCTAGGGTGGGCGCAGCCATTTCCTTCTAAGCCTGTGCGCATCGTGGTGCCTTTGTCGGCGGGTGGTCCCGTGGATGTGATTGCGCGGGCGCTGTCGGCGCGCCTGACCGAGGCCTGGGGACAAACCGTGGTGGTGGACAACCGCCCAGGCGCCAACGAGATCGTGGGGGCTGAGAACATTGCCACGTCAAAAGGCGATGGCTATTCGCTGTTGATGGCCACCGACCCCGTGATTTCACAAAACCAATTTTTGTTTTCCAAGTTGCCTTATGACCCGGTGAATGCGTTTGCACCGGTCACGCGCATTGCCGTGGCCAATATGGCCTTGTTTGTGCCGGCCAGCATGCCCGTCAACACGGTGAAAGAGTTTGTCGAGTACGCCAAGCAACGCCCAGGCAAAGTGGCGTATGGCTCTACCGGGATTGGTAATGTGACCCACTTGTCGATGGCCTGGTTGGAAAACCGCGCTGGCATCACCTTGAACCATGTGCCCTACAAGGGTTTGGCACCCGTCATTCAAGACATGCTGAGTGGCCAAATTGAGGCTGCGTTTGGCGCGGTGTCTGTGCTGGACCAACACATCAAGGCAGGCAAGCTCAAGGCTTTGGCCATTTCGGGTGGGCAACGCGCCAAGTTGTTGCCCAATGTACCCACCTTGATCGAAGCAGGTTTTGAAAACATCGATGCCAATTTCAACATCGGCCTGTTTGCGCCGCGTGAAACCTCGAAAGACGTGGTGGCCAAGATCGCAGCGGATGTGCAACGCATCGTGCGGGATCCGGCATTTCGTGAGCGCTACATCGACGCCTACGCGTTTGAGTTGGTGGCCAGTTCACCCGAAGAGTTCGTGACGTATGCCGCGCGCGACCGCGTGCGCCAAGAGCAACGTATCAAAATTTCTGGCGCCAAGCTGGATTGAATGGAGAAGTCATGGCATTGTTAGACGGTAAGGTGTGCGTGGTCACCGGAGGCGCTGGCAGCATTGGCTTGGCCTCGGCTCAACGCTTTTTAGAAGAAGGCGCCAAGGTGATGTTGGTCGACCTCGACCCCAGCGCCTTGGATGCGGCGGTACAAAGTTTGAACAGCCCGCATGTGTTTGCCTTTGCCTGTGACGTGACCGATGCGGCGCGTGTGGCGGCTTCGTTTGAAGCCATCGTGGCCAAGTGGGGCAAGATCGATGTGATCTTCAGCAACGCTGGCAATGCAGGTCGCAATGCGCGTGTGGAGGAGTACCCCGAAGATATTTTCGACACCACGTTGACGATCCATGCCAAAGGCGCTTTCTTGGCCTGCAAGTACGGGCTGCCGCAGATGAACGATGGGGGGAGCATCATCATCACCTCCAGCATCTCTGGGGTGCGCGGTGGCGCTGGCGTGAACATGGCTTATGTCACGGCCAAGCATGCACAAATTGGCGTGATGCGTGTGGCCTCGCGTTCGGCGGCATCGCGTGGCATTCGGGTCAACAGCATTCACCCTGGCCCGGTCGACAACGCGTTTCAAACCGGCATCGAAGTGGAGATGGGCAAGATGCTGGGCATCAACGTCACCGAGCAACTCAACCAAGCCGTGCCTTTGAAGCGCCATGCCTCAGCCCGCGAAATCGCTGGTGCGGTGTTGTATTTGGCCAGCGACTTGAGCACTTACGTCACGGGCACGGTGCACATGGTCGATGGCGGATTGATGAGCTAAAGCCATGAAACAACTCACTGGACGTGTGCCCGCAGAGGCCGTGAAAAAAATGACGCTCACGCGCTTGAGCCCCGAGCTCTTGCAGCGTTATCGCCAACTCGATGATTTGACCGGCGCGGTGTCCGACGCGATGGACAACCTAGGCCTCTTGGGTGCCATTGCAGCGTCGACCTTGAAGCCCTCGCTGTATGCCCAGCGCATGGTGGGCCAAGCGGTGACGGTGCGCAATGTGGAGCGCCACGAAACGCCACTGCGCAGCGCCACCAGCAAGGTGGGCAAGATGGGTGAACACGAAGCCTACAACCTGGCAGAGCCGGGTGATGTGGTGGTGATTCAGGGTTTGCTGGGCATCTCCAACATGGGGGGTCAGTCGGCCACACTGGCGCACCGTGCGGGTTGCGCGGGGGCGGTGATTGATGGCTCGTACCGCGACCCCACAGTGTCGCGTGAATTGGGCTTTCCGATTTGGGCCCAAGGGGTCACGCCCATCACGGGCAAGTGGCGTCTGGAGACGATTGAGATCAACGGCAAAGTGCGCATTGCCAAGGTGCAGGTGGATGCGGGTGACTTGGTGGTGGCCGACGAAGCCGGTGTGGTGTTTGTGCCATTCACCCATGTGGAAGCGGTGTTGCAAGAGGCTGAGCACATTGACCAGGGCGACAGCCGCCAAAAGGCCGACATTGCTACCGGGGTGGGCATCGCCACCTTGGCCAAAACCAAATACAAGTGATAGACGCCGCCATGCAAGCCCAAATTAATCCAACGCTCGAATGCGTGGTTCAAGGCGCCGACATCTTGGGCGAGGTGCCGCTGTGGTGTGACCGCACACGTCAGCTGTGGTGGATTGATGTGCGGCGTCCTGCCTTGCAGTCGTATGACCCCAGCACCGGCGCACACCGCGCGTGGCGTTTGGCCCCCGAGATGGTGACCGGATCCATCGCCTTGCGCGAGTCTGGTGGTGTGGTGTTGGCCACACCGGGTGGTTTTTATGGCTATGACCCAGCGCAGCCTTTGGCGCCCTCGTTGATTTGCGACCCCGGCTTGGGAGTTGCTGGCATGCGCCTGAACGACGGCAAATGCGATCGGCGTGGACGCTTTTGGGCCGGCAGCATGCACGACACACTGCGCGAGCCTATGGGTGTGTTGTACCGCTTGGACCCCGACCACAGCTGCCACGCCATGCTCGATGGGTTTGTGTTGCCCAATGCCTTGTGCTGGAGTCCCGACGACAAGACCCTGTACTTTGCCGATACCCACCACCAAATGATGTGGGCCTTTGATTACGACTTGGACGATGGCG
>CAIMWY010000133.1 GCA_903845315.1 uncultured Burkholderiales bacterium | reverse complement strand
GCGGACAAGTCGTCACACAAATTTTTAGGTTGAACCATGAGCAGGCCAATAACTTGTTGCCTGTATTGCGTCCGCTCATCAGCCCCAACAACACCATCAATGTGAACCCAGGCAATAACTCGCTGGTCATCACCGACTATGCCGACAACTTGCAGCGCATGGCGCGCATCATTGCGGCCTTGGACGTGTCCAATGCCAGCGACGTCGAGGTCATTGCCCTCAAGCACGCCATCGCGGTTGATTTAGCCCCCTTGGTCACCCGCTTGCTCGAGCCGGGCAACACCCAAGCTGGCGCTGCTCAAACCCCCGGACAAACCGGCAGCGACTACAAAACCACCCTCTTGGCCGAGCCACGCAGCAACGCCTTGATCGTGCGCGCCGCCAACCCCGCGCGCTTGGCTCTGGTGCGCTCCTTGGTGGACAAGCTGGACCAACCGGGCAGCAGCACCCCCAGCGGCAACATCCATGTGGTCTATCTGAAAAACGCCGACGCCACCAAGCTCGCGGCCACTTTGCGCGCAGCCGTCAGCGGAACCGCGACCGGGGCCACCTCGTCCCCCAACTCGAGCACCCTGTCACCCCAGCCAAACAATATGTCCGGCACCACAGGCAGCACCGTGGGCAGCAACAGCAGCGCCAATGCGGCCACCACCGGCGGGCAAATTCAAGCCGACACGGCCACCAACTCGCTCATCATCACGGCGCCCGAGCCGCAATATCGGCAACTGCGCGCCGTGATTGACATGCTTGACCAACGCCGCGCCCAAGTCATGGTCGAGAGTTTGATTGCCGAAGTCAACGCCAGCAAAGCCATCCAAATTGGCATCCAGTGGCAAGGCGCAATGGGCTCCAACGGTGCTGCAGGCACCAACTTTGGCACCACCGGCAACATCGTCGGTCTGTCGCAAGGCGGCACGGCCGCAGCCTCGGCCGGCGTGTCGACCGGCATGAACATTGGCACCATCCGCCAAGTCAACGGCGTCAACATGCTCAGCAGCTTGGCCAACTTTTTAGAAAGCAATGCCGACGCCAACATCCTGTCCACACCCAACTTGCTCACCCTCGACAACGAAGAAGCCAAGATCGTGGTGGGCCAAAATGTGCCTTTTGTCACCGGCCAATACACCAGCAACAACACCGCCACCGGTTCGGTCAATCCGTTTCAAACCATCGAGCGCAAAGACGTGGGTTTGACCCTCAAAGTCAAACCCCAAATCAGCGAAACCGGCACCGTCAAGCTCACCATCTTCCAAGAGGTCTCGAGCATTGGCACCACCACCACCTCGGGCTACATCACCAACAAGCGCTCGATCGAATCCAACGTGTTGGTCGAAGACGGCGCCATCGTGGTCTTGGGCGGCTTGCTGTCGGACGACCTGGAGAGCAACAAAAACCAAGTCCCAGGCTTGGGCGACATACCCGGACTTGGCTGGTTGTTCAAAAGCGAAACCCGCAGCCGCACCAAGTCCAACCTGATGGTCTTCTTGCGCCCTGTGGTCGTGCGCGATGCAGCGGCCACCGAAGCCCTCAGCAGCAACCGTTACCAACAAATGCTGGGCTTGCAACAAAACACACACAGCCCTGACGTGGGTGTGTTCAACACCGGCCCCTCGCCCCAACTGCCCCCCCTACCCAGCACAGTACCTACGGCGCCTAAAGCCAAATAAACCATGCGCCGCCCGCTGCCCTACGCCTTTGCCCGCACCCACCAGTTGTTGCTGGAGGACGATGGCCACACCCTCACCCTGTGGCACAGCGATGCGCCAGACAGCGGCGCTTGGAGCGAGGTGCTGCGCCGCCACGCCGTGCAGGCGTTTGAGTACACCGACAAAGCCAGCTTGGCCAAGCGCCTGAGTGAAGCCTATGCCCAGGCCGACAGCAACGCCGCCGCCGTGGTGAATGAGGTCGAGAGCGACACCGACCTCAGCCGCATGATGCAAGAGCTGCCCGCCGTCGAAGACTTGCTCGAAGCCGCCGACGACGCCCCCATCATTCGCATGCTCAATGCGCTGCTCACCCAGGCCGCACGCGATGGCGCCAGCGACATCCACATCGAACCCTACGAGCGCCACAGCAGCGTGCGTTTCCGGGTCGATGGCACGCTGCGCGAAGTGGTGCAACCTAACCGCGCCTTGCACGCCGCACTCATCTCGCGATTGAAGATCATGGCCGAGCTCGACATTGCCGAAAAACGCTTGCCGCAAGACGGCCGCATCTCGCTGCGCTTGGGGCAACGCGCCATCGACGTGCGTGTGTCCACCCTGCCCAGTGCGCATGGCGAACGAGCCGTGCTGCGCTTGCTCGACAAATCCGAGAGCCGCCTCACCCTGCAAGCGGTGGGCATGGAAGGCGAGACCCTGCAGCGCTTTGAAGCGCTTGTGAAACAACCCCACGGCATCATCTTGGTCACCGGCCCCACAGGCTCGGGCAAAACCACCACGCTCTACGCCGCGCTGCAAGGGCTCGACGCCACGCGCAACAACATCATGACGGTGGAAGACCCCATCGAATACGAACTCGCCGGTGTGGGTCAAATCCAGGTCAACCCCAAAATCGATTTGGACTTTGCCAAAGCCTTGCGCGCCATCCTGCGTCAAGACCCGGACGTGATCATGATCGGTGAGATCCGCGACTTTGAAACCGCGCAAATCGCCATCCAGGCCTCGCTGACGGGACACCTGG
>CAIMWY010000132.1 GCA_903845315.1 uncultured Burkholderiales bacterium | reverse complement strand
CCTGCACGACAAACTGGCCAGCACCTTAGCGCCCACCGAAATTGCCGAAGCTGGCAAACGCCTCAAGTCGGTAGAAGATGAGTTGGCAACGCTCGAATTGCGCTGGCTAGAGCTGACCGAGACAATGGAACAACTCGTGAGCGCCGTTCACTGAAACTGCAAACGCTCAAAGGAGCCTGCCATGTGAATGGCCTGCGTCCTTACCATCCGCCCCCTAGCACCTTGTAAAGGTTGACCAAGCTTTGCACTTGTTGGGCTTGGGTCAGCAGAGTGGCTTGTTGCGTGGCAAACACAGTGCGCTTGGCGTCTAACAACTCCAGTGAGCTGGAGGCACCGTGGGTGACACGCAAATCGGTGAGTTGCAAACGCGTTTGATCGTCCACGAGTTGGGCATTTTGCGCGCGCACTTGTTCGTTGTAGGTGTCGCGTGCAGCCAACGCGTCCGAGACCTCACGAAACCCCACTTGAATCGTTTTTTCGTACTGCGCCACGGCGATGTCGCGGCCTATCTTGGCTGCGTCTAAATTGGCCTGGTTGCGTCCGCCATCAAAGATGGGCAACAACACCTGCGGGGCGAAAGACCATGCGGCGTTGCCGTTGTTGAACAAGGCGTTCATGTCGCCGCTGACCAAACCAGAACTGCCCGTCAAGCTGATGCGTGGAAAAAATGCAGCCCGTGCTGCTCCGATGTTGGCGTTATTGGCCAGCAGCATTTGCTCTGCTTGACGAACATCGGGTCGACGCAACAACAGTTCTGCGGGCGTGCCTGCTGGCAGGTCAGGCAACAAAGCTTGTTGCGCCAGAGATAAGCCCTTAGGCAAATCGGTGGGCAGGCTTTGACCAAGCAATAAGACCAGCGCGTTTTCGTCTTGCGCACGTTGACGAGTGAATTGCGCCAAGGTGGCTTTGGCCCCATCTAGCAGCGACTGAGCCAAACTTAGCTCAAGCTGAGACGCAGCTTCATTCTTGAACTTGAGTTGGGTGAGTTGCAGTGATGTCTCGCGTGAAGCAACGGTGTCACGGACAATTTGCAGCAAGGCGTCATCTGCGCGCAGATTCAAATATGCATTGGCGACAGAAGCGACCAAGGCAATGTGTACGGTCTTACGCGCCTCTTCGCTGGCCAGCAACTGGGCCTGTGCGGCCTGACTCAAGGCGCGCACTCGACCCCACAAATCCACTTCATAGGCCGTCACGCTCAAGCCTGCGGTGTAGGTGCTGGTGATGGTGCCAGCGGCATTGGGCAGTTTTGAACCCGTGATGCCTGCATTGACGCTTGGGAGTTCATCGGCACGTTTGACTTGCAGCAAGGCGCGCGTTTGCTCGATGTTGAGAACGGCCACGCGCAGGTCACGGTTGTTTTGCAAAGCCAGTTCGATCAAGCGCTTAAGTTGATCGTCTTTGAAAAAATTTTGCCAATCCGTGTCAGCGACGCTAGCCTGTTGTACTGCTGCTGGGGCTGCGCCATTTACTACAAAAGAGGCAGGTACAGGTGCCACGGGTCGCTCGTAGGTAGGAATCAAGCTGCATCCAGCTATGCCCATCAGTAAAAGTGCAGTGCACCAGGGCAAGAGCTTGGACTGTGTCAAGTGTTTCACCTTAGTCATGCGTGTCGACTCCCAATTGGTGACCATGTTCGGCATCGAATCGATGCTGCCGTTCGCTACCTTTGAAGATGCCACGCACCACCACAAAAAAGATGGGAACAAAAAATACCGCCAGCACGGTGCCCATCAAGCTACCACCAATCACCCCGGTGCCAATGGCCCGTTGGCTGGCTGAACCAGCGCCACTGGCAATGGCCAGAGGCAGCACGCCCAGCATGAAAGCCATGGATGTCATCAAGATGGGTCGGAAACGCATGTGCGCTGCAGCCAAAGCTGAATCAATCAAGCTGTGCCCCTGTGCATGCAGGTCTTTGGCGAATTCAATGATCAAAATTGCGTTCTTGGCAGACAGTCCAATGATGGTGATCAATCCAACTTGGAAATACACATCGTTGGCGTAGCCGCGCATCCAGGTCGCCAGCACCACACCCAGCACCCCCAAAGGCACCACCAAAATCACCGACAGCGGGATCGACCAGCTTTCGTACAAAGCAGCCAGACACAAAAACACCGCCAGCACGGCAAAACCATACAAGATGGCAGCTTGCGAGCCCGCCAATTTTTCTTCGCGCGATTGACCGGTCCACTCAAAAGCAAAGCCTTCGGGCAGTTGGGTCATGAGTCGTTCCATCTCTTCCATGGCCGCACCTGAGCTGTAACCGGGGGCCGCAGCACCGCCAATGCGCATGGCGGGGTAGCCGTTGTATCGAACGGTTTGCATGGCACCTTTGATCCAACGCGTGCTGGCAAACGCCGACAGGGGCACAGGTTTACCTTGTGCGTTGGGGGCCGTCAGACGCAGCAACTCATGTGCTTGCATGCGCGCGGAGGTATCGGCCTGCACCACAACGCGCTGCAAGCGGCCCTGATTTGGAAAGTCATTGATGTAGGCCGAGCCCAAGGCGGTGGAAATTGTGGTGTTGATGGCGTCAAAGTTCACGCCCAAGGCATTGGCTTTGTCGCGGTCAATGTCAATTTGCAGTTGCGGGGCATCTTCCAAGCCGTCAGGACGGATTTGTGTCAACACAGGACTCTTGGCGGCTAGGCCTAACAGTTGATTGCGTGCCGCCACCAACGCGTCATGGCCTTTGCCTCCCCGATCTTGCAATCGGAAGGTGAAGCCCGAGGCGGTGCCCAATTCAGGAATGGGCGGCGGGCTCAAGGGGAAGATGAAGGCATCGCGCACGCCCATCAGGGCACCAAAAGCGCGTCCTGCTAAGGCTTGCGCCGACTGCATGGGGCCAGAGCGCTCAGCCCAGTCGTTGAGAGTGACAAAGGCCAGTCCCGCGTTTTGCCCTTGGCCTGAAAAACTGAAACCCAATATACCGACCATGCTTTGCACTTCAGGTTGTTTCAGAACAAAGCCTTCGACCTGCTCCATCACTGCCTGAGTTCGCTGTTGCGTAGCACCAGGCGGCAACTGCACGTTCACCAAGATGTTGCCCTGGTCTTCACCTGGCAAGAACGAGGTGGGCAAACGCAGGTACATCACGGCAACGGCAACAATGATGGCCAGATAAATCAATAGATAGCGGGATGCACGTTGCAAGATGCGCGCGACCCAGCTTTCGTAACTTTTGGCGGTACGTGTGAAGCCACGATTGAACCAGCCAAAGAAGCCTGTCTTTGCATGGTGGTGTCCGGCCTCAACTGGTTTGAGCAAGGTTGCACACAAAGCAGGCGTGAGCGACAAGGCCATGAAAGCCGAGAACGCGATAGAACTGACCATCACCGCAGAAAACTGGCGGTAAATATTACCGACAGAACCTTTGAAAAAAGCCAAAGGCACGAACACCGCAATTAAAACCACCGTCACACCCACGATGGCCCCCGAGATTTGGCCCATGGCCTTGCGTGTCGCAAGCAGCGGTGTCAGCCCTTCCTCGCTCATGATGCGTTCGACGTTTTCCACTACCACGATGGCATCGTCCACCACGATGCCGATGACCAACACCATGCCGAACATGGTCAGCACGTTGATCGAAAAGCCCAAAGCCATCAAAGTGGCAAAGCTGCCCATCAAGGCCACAGGCACCACGATGGTGGGGATGATGGTGTAGCGAAAGTTCTGCAAGAACAGGTACATCACCAAAAACACTAAGACGATGGCCTCAACAAGTGTTTCAGCCACTTGTGCGATAGAGATCTTCACAAAGCGTGAGCTGTCGTAAGGAATGGTCCAGTGCACGCCTTTAGGAAAATAGACTTCGAGTTCGGCCATGCGCTCGCGCACGGCTTTAGCTGCGGCCATGGCGTTTCCGCTGGGCGAGAGTTGCACGCCAATGCCTGCCGCAGGTTTGCCATTCAAACGCGCAGAGGTGGCATAGGTTTGGGCCCCCAGCTCAATGCGGGCCACATCTTTCAAGCGCACGGTTGAGCCGTCGGTGTTGGCGCGCAAGATAATGCTGGAGAACTGCTCGATGCTGCTGAGCTGTCCATCTACCACCACCGTGGCAGACATGGATTGAGTGTTGAGGTTGGGCAGGTCGCCCATGGTGCCAGAGGACACCTGTGCATTTTGCGCACGGATGGCATTGTTCACATCGGCCACAGACAAGTTAAAGCCAGTCAGCTTGGCTGGGTCAATCCAGATACGCATGGCGCGCTCGGTTCCAAACAACTGTGCCTGGCCCACACCCGGTAAGCGTTGAATCTCTGGCAATACATTGCGTGAACCAAAGTCGCCTAGGGCAACGATGTCAAACTCGGGTGAGTCAGACGACAGCATGATGAAGACTAAAAAGTTGGTTCGGGACTTTTCAACCCGAACACCTTGTTGCGTGACCGCAGCAGGCAAACGAGGCGCGGCGCGCGACAAGCGGTTTTGCACATCGACCTGCGCCAAGTCTGGGTTGGTGCCAGGCTCAAAGCTGATGGTGATGGTGCCGGTGCCGTTGGCTTGGGCGACTGACTCCATGTAGATCATGCCAGGCGAGCCATTCATCTCGCGCTCGATCACGCTGAAGACGCTGTCTTCCAGCGTTTGGGCCGATGCCCCTGGGTAGCCCGCCGTGATGACAATGGACGGCGGCGCCACAGGCGGGTATTGAGAGATCGGCAACTGAGTAATGGCCAGACCACCGAGGCCCAAAATGAAGAGCGAAATCACCCATGCAAAGATGGGGCGGTTAATGAAGAAATGGGCCATGTCTGCGGCCTCTTATTTGCTAACTACTGAAGATGAAGCGCCGGTTGGTGCAGAGGCCGCCGACAAAGGGGATGCCGCCTTGGCATCCCAGGGCACGGTCTTGACGGGAGCACCAGGCACCATCATTTTCTGAAAACCATCCACGATCACTTGTTCGCCCACATCCAAGCCTTCAATGATCAACCATTGATTGTTTTGCGCTGGGCCAACTCTGACTTTGCGTGGAGTTGGTTTGTTGTCTGCTCCGACAACTAACACGGTGTCGCCTTGACCCGTTCGCGTCACGGCTTGTTGTGGCAACACAATCCCCTTGGGCAACTCAGCTTGTGACAAGCGCACGCGTACATATTGCCCCGGTAGCAGCAAGCCATCGGGGTTGGGCATTTCAGCCCTCAGAGTCACTTGGCCAGAGCTGGGGTCTACCGTCAAGTCGGTGAACAAGAGCTTACCGGTACGGAGCAACTCGCTGCCATCTTCCAGCACCACACGCACAGGCACGGAACCATCGGGAGCACTGCGCACTTGTTTGGCTGCAATCGCCTTGCGCAAGTTCAACACATCAGTGGTCGACTGGGTGAAGTTCACATACACCGTGTCGGTTTGTTGAATCAATGCCAACTGCGTGGCTTCAGTTTGGCTGACCAAGGCACCCTCTGTGACTAAGGCTTGCCCAATCCGGCCCGAGATCGGGGCGGTCACGCTCGCGTAGTCAAGGTTGATGCGTGCGCTTTGCAGGACTGCCTCAGCAGCAGCCACATCAGCTTGCGCTTGCTTTTGTGTGGTCACCACGGTGGTGAACTCTTGCTGGCTCACCGCATTAGCTTCTGCCAAGGGTTTGTAGCGGACCAGTTGTGCATTGGCTTGCAACAAATTGGCCTGGGCTTTGGCCAGGCTGGCTTGGGCACTGTCGTAGGTGGCACGGTAAGGCGCAGGGTCAATTTGAAACAACATTTGTCCCGCGTTGACTTGGCTCCCCTCTTTGAACAATCGCTGTAACACCACGCCATTGACGCGTGCACGCACCTGCGCCATGCGGATAGGGCTGACGCGTCCGGGTAACTCTGTTTGCAGTGCAACGCGTTGCTGCGCCACGGTGACCACACCCACAGTAGCAGGAGGTGGGCCACCATTGCTACCGGGCGCCGAAGCGCCCTCTTTGGCGCCACACGCCAACAAGACTGTGACGCTGCAAAGGATACAAGCCATCCTGGCGCCTCGAATGACTAGCTGTGATGTACAAATTAAGGGAGTTGTCTTGTGCATGACGAACCTTTGGTGATGCAAAGCTTGCGATCAACAAGCAGAAAAGCCACTTTGTACGTGAATACAAAGTGGCTTAAATTTTGGTGGGACCAGCGGGGGTCGAACCCACGACAAACGGATTAAAAGTCCGCTGCTCTACCAACTGAGCTATGGTCCCAATTCGTGAGGCATTTGAATATTTCTTATGCATCGCGAAGCCTCAAATTATAGCGCCATTTTCAATGCTTTGCGAGTGCACCTAAAGAAATTTGATCCAACACCCAACCTGCAGCACAGTGTCCAAATGTAGCGGTCACACTCACAACCGATCCATAGCCATGACAGTTCAAGCTGCCATCACCTTCGACCGCACAACTGTCATCAGGAGGTGCCACAGATTCGCGACTGAACACACAGGTCACGCCTATTTTTTTGGCGTCTCGGGCAGCCCCGTACTCGCGACGCAAGCGGTAACGCAATTGAGCCAATAAGGGGTCATGAGTGACGAATGCAAGGTCATCAATGTCCACCTGATGTGCCAAGCGCTTGCCACCAGCAGCACCCACACTGATAAACAAGGATTGTTTTTCCAAGGCCCAAGCGGACATGGCTGTTTTGGCTTTGACTTGGTCGCAAGCATCAATGACAGCGTCGACTGGACCGCTCAAAATGCTAGGCCAATTGCTCTGGTCGACAAACTCTTCCACGCACAGCACTTGACAGTTCGGGTTGATATGGGCAATGCGCTCGCGCATGGCCTGCACTTTGGACTGACCCAGCGTGTTGTCTAAAGCATGGATTTGTCGATTGAAGTTGGACTCGGAGACATGATCTAAGTCGATCAATGTCAGACGTGCTACACCGCTTCGGGCCAAGGCTTCTACGGCCCAAGATCCAACACCCCCTATGCCCACCACGGCAACATGTGATTGGCGAATCTGATTAGCGCCATCCACCCCATAAAGACGATCCAGTCCGCCAAAGCGACGTGCTAAATCTAAGCCTTCCATCACGCGAGGCTACGCTCCAAACGCGCCACTTGGTGGCGAATGGATAACACGGCTCCCAAAACTATGGCGGCAACTGCCACACAAGAGTTCAAGCTCAAGGTTGAAATGCCACTCAAACCTTGGCCAAAGGTGCAACCCATGGCAGTGACGCCGCCAACGCCCATCAATGCGGCCCCCATCAGATGCTGGGACAAATCATCGACGCTGGCAAAGCCTTCCCAGCGGAATGTCTTTTGCTGGATAGCAGAGACGGCAGAACCAACGATGACGCCAGTGACAGAGACAACACCGACTGTCAAAAACTTTGACTTGTCGCTGAAGAACATCAGCCAGTCAAGGGTTTGAGCAACAGGGGCTACAAAACTCATGGCCTCGATGCGACCCGAATTGGTGCCTAGATAAACGGGTTCAAGCGTCTCTGGATGCTCAGGCAAAAAACCAAAATGGCCACTGACCCACCACATAAGCACAATCAAACCACCCACACCTAAGCTGGCAATCAAATTTTCAGAAGTCCAAAAATCTGCATGCCGCAGCACCCACAGCATCAAGACGGCACCCAGTGCATAGCCAGTCCAAATGCTCATCGATTCGGGGGTGACACCCGTCACGCTGGCGATCAAGGCGCCTAAGTCTGCGCCACTGGACATGCTCAAAGACACGGTATCCACGGTGTTGACCCGCAACACTGCAGTGATGCCTTTGAGGGTGGCAAAAGCACTTAAGCCCAAGACCAAAAAAACCACCAGCGATTTGAGATTGCCAGCACCAATACGCACCAAGGTTTTGTTGCCACAACCCGAAGCCATGACCATGCCATAACCAAACATCAAGCCGCCAACGGCAGAGGACAACCACATGAACCGATTGCTGGCATACAGTGTTTTACTGGGGTCAATCAGGTCTAGGTGCGACAAAGCAGCAAAGCCGATCATGGCGACACCAACAGCCAAAATCCATTGACGTGCGCGGGTCCAGTCGCCCATGTTGAGCACATCCGCAATCGCACCCATGGTGCAAAAGTGTGTGCGTTGGCTGATGCTGCCAACAGCAACAGCGATCAAGAAAAACGCCCCCAAGACCTGCTGGGTGAGCGCTGTCACTTCATTCATTTGAGCCTTGCTAGGCGTTCGCGCGCAGCGCTGGCAGCCTCAGATTGGGGGTGGGTTTTCATCACGTCTTCCAGCGTTTTTCGCGCGGCCTTGAGGTCTTTCAACTCGAGTTGACAGTTGGCGATTGACAGCATGGTTTCGGGAGCGCGTAGGTGCTCGGCAGACTTGCTCAAGAGCATATTGAAATTACGGATGGCTTCCTTGTAGTCTCGGTTGGCGTATTGCGCATTGCCTAACCAAAACAAGGCCGTTGGGCTATAACCACTGGTGGGATAGCGTCTGATGAAATCCATAAAAGACAAGCTAGCGGGAACAAACTCGCCCTTGCGAAACATGGCCAATGAATCTTCAAATAACCTGATCTCAGCAGGCTCAGCCAAAAACTCTACGCCATCTACCAGCACTTTGATGGGCTCAAATTTACGCAAGCGCTCTTCGACCGCTTGCGATGCGGATTTTGCGGCATCTTGCTGTTGGCGTAACTCTTGAGAAAGCTGCTCCTTCTCACCACGCAAACGCGCTATCTCAGCACTGAGTGCTTCGAACTGATTTTGCTGATCGAGAAGACTACGCTGGATTTGTTGAATCTCGATCCCTGTTTGTTGAATCTCGCCACGTTGACGCTCTACCTTCTGGCGCAAATCCAAAATCGCACGGCGCGCCTCGTCGTCTTCAAACAATGCAGCTTGGGCAGATGGAATCGCCAAACAAGCGAGCACCCAAGCTAAGGCCTGAAGCTTGAAAATTTGGGGCGATTTCATCGGTAGCTGATCTCAGCACGGCGATTTTTGGCAAATGAGGATTCATCCATGCCAGGCACTGCGGGCTTTTCTTTGCCATAGCTCACAGCTTCAATCTGGTTGTCAGACACACCGAGCACCGAAAGGGCGCGCCTGACAGCTTCAGCACGCTTTTGTCCCAAAGCCAAGTTGTACTCTCGTCCACCGCGATCATCGGTGTGTCCCTCTAGCGCAGCCTTGCGATTTTTGTCGGCACGCAGGAAGCGCGCATGCGCGTCGAGCATGTTTTGAAACTCAGGTTTAACGCTGTAGCTGTCGTAATCAAAATAAACAATGGTCTCAACGCCTGCGGGGCCGGCTTTGACGCCACCGGCTACACCCGCTAAACCACGCGCGTCGAGTCCAGCCACTGCAGCACCACCCGGTGTTGAGCCAGTGCTTGAGCCAGAACGGTCATCGACGGGCACTTCGTCTAGCTTGACGCCTGAAGCGCAGCCCGTCAAGAAAGCAGTGAGGGCAATCAGCAAAAGGAATTTATTCATGATGTGTACTTGAAGTTGATTGAAAGATCAGGGTTGAATTTTGGTGTACGGGCCCCAATGCGGCTCGCGCAAATCGCCGCCCTGCCCGGATAAACGCGCCTTGATGCGACCATCTAGGGTGGTCGTCATCAAGGCCTCACGGCCGCCTTGCTGAGTTGCGTAGACCAACAAACGGCTGTTGGGTGCAAAGCTCGGCCGTTCATCGGCGCTTGTGTCGGTGATGGCAGAAGCATTGCCACTGTTTAAGTCCATCACATGCAACTTAAAAGCACCGCCGATGCGCGATACAAAAGCCAACCAGCGGCCATCGGGACTGAGCGAGGGTGAAATGTTGTAACTGCCATTGAAAGTCACACGGTTGGCCGGCCCACCCATGGCAGGCATTCGGTAAATCTGAGGGGAACCACCGCGGTCACTGACAAAATAAATGGCGCTGCCATCAGGGGAAAAAACAGGTTCGGTATCAATGCCCGCCGACTGCGTGAGCCGACGTGGCTCTCCGCCTTGGCTGTCAATCAAAAATAACTGCGATCCCCCATCGCGACTGAGCGTAACGGCAAGGGTGCGGCCATCTGGGGACCATGCTGGCGCACTGTTAGAACCGCGAAAGTTCGCGACAACACGTCTTTTGCCAGAAGCCACATCGTGCACATAGATCACCGGTTTGCGCGACTCGAACGACACATACGTAAGTTGTGTCCCGGTGGGCGACCAACTGGGCGAAATGATGGGTTCTGGGCTGGCCAGTGCAGACTGAGCGTTTTCGCCATCCGAGTCCGCCACCCACAGGTTGTAGCGGGTGCCGGCTTTGGTGACGTAGGTGATGCGGGTAGAAAAAACACCGCGCTCACCGGTGAGTTTTTCATACACAAAATCAGAGATTCGATGCGAGGCCAAGCGCAAATCACCAACCACCACCACATAGCTCATGGCCCCCAAATCTTGACCACGGACCACATCCCACAGACGCAAACGAACATCGTAGCGACCGTCGGCCATCTTGCTGATGCTGCCAGTTAACAGTGCATCTGCGCCC
This sequence comes from uncultured Burkholderiales bacterium, assembly GCA_903845315.1. Next base: position 910 of record CAIMWY010000132.1, on the reverse strand, counting down.
AATTGACGCATGGCAGTCAGCTCAGGACGCTCGGTTTCATCGGTGGTTTTGCCTGCTGACAGCCCACGAAACTGGCCACTGCGCTCCAAGTCGGCTTGCACAATGGTGGAAATTTTTTGAGGTGAAGCCTCTTCGCCTCTGAATGGGCCAAACGCGATCGGCACTTGCGTCAAACCAACGCCAGACACTTCGACGCGAAATTGCGCCTTGGCAGAAAAGCTCAACATGGCCATAAAAAGCCATGCGATCAGCGTTGACCCAACTTTACGGCTTGAAAATATCATGGTGGAATTTTGGCGGCTCTTTGAAGACGCTTGATGTAGACAAGCTGGTGATTTTAGTGTGTAGTTGACTGGCGATAATGGGGCAATTACCCACATCCCCATCCACCGCCCATGAGCTTAGATTTAACGTCTCTCGAGTCAATCTCTTTATGGAAGAGACTGCAGCGCGTTGCCCCTTGGTTCTCAGGTCATCCGGGCACCTTGATGGTTGGCGTTCTAGGGATATTTTTAGGGGCTGCCACGGAACCTGCGATTCCCGCACTGATGAAACCTTTGTTAGACAGCGGCTTTCAGCAGGGAAGCTTTGCACTGTGGCAAATTCCAGTGGTCTTGTTGCTGCTGTTTGCCGTTCGAGGTGCTGCAGGGTTTATCGCTGCTTATTGTTTGGCACGGGTAACCAATGCATCGATGGAGCGAATTCGCCAGCGTTTGTTTGAAAAGCTCTTGCATGCCGATCCGCTTTTATTTCAAACACATCACGCCAGTGGTTTGACAAACACCATGGTCTATGAAGTCAACAACGGAGCGTCATTGTTGGTCTCCACGCTGCTTTCGTTTGCCAAAGATTTGGTGACCTTGCTTGCCTTGATGGGTTATTTGTTGTTCTTGAACTGGAAGCTCACGCT
>CAIMWY010000131.1 GCA_903845315.1 uncultured Burkholderiales bacterium | reverse complement strand
CCGATGTTTTGCCTTCCGAGGCCCGGCATATCGAAGAACTCCGACGTCTATATCTCGACACAGCTCGCGGCTTCGGCTACGAGTTGGTCATGCCGCCTTTGTTGGAGTACCTCGAATCTTTGCTGTCAGGCACGGGTCGAGCGCTCGACCTTCAAACCTTCAAACTGGTCGACCAACTCTCAGGCCGCACCTTGGGCCTGCGGGCCGACACCACACCTCAGGTGGCGCGCATCGACGCGCATTTGCTCAACCGCGCAGGTGTGACACGCTTGTGCTACTGCGGCCCGGTCTTGCACACCCGTCCTGACCGCCCGTTCGCCACCCGCGAACCCTTGCAGTTTGGCGCTGAAATTTATGGCCATGCAGGCCTAGAGGCTGACCTAGAGGTGTTGCACCTGGCCTTGGACAGCCTCAAGGCTGTGAATTTGCGCAACTTTTCGGTCGACTTGAGCGATGCCCGCATCGTGCCCGCATTGCTCGAAGGCGTCACGCTCACCCCTGATGCGCGAGACGCGTTGCATGCAGCCTTGGCCAGCAAAGACGCGCCTGCTGTACGTGCTTTGACGGCCAGCTTGCCAGCCCATGCTCAAGCCGCATTGGTCGCTCTGGTGCGCTTGTTTGGTGATGCCTCCATCTTGACGCAAGCACAGCAAGCCTTTGATGCCTGGCCCAAAGTGCAACAAGCCTTGACTGAACTGCGCCAGGTGGCGGCTGATCTGGGGGATGTGCCCACCACCTTTGACTTGGCCGATTTGCGCGGCTACGCCTACTACAGCGGTGTGCGCTTTGCCATTTATGTGCCGGGTGCCAGCGATGCTTTGGTGCGCGGTGGCCGCTACGACGAAGTGGGTGCTGTGTTTGGGCGCAAGCGCCCAGCTGCTGGCTTTAGCTTGGACCTGAAAGAACTGGTCAGCGTGGTGCCCACCCGCCCGTTGAAGGCAGCAATTCGCGCACCATGGGGCACGGCCAAAGGTTTGCGCGAGGCCATTGCCCATTTGCGTGCCCATGGTGACACCGTGGTGTGCGTGATGCCCGGGCATGAAAGCGAAGTCGATGAATTTGACTGTGACCGCGTGTTGGTCGATGTGAACAGCCAATGGGTTGTTCAGGCCCTCTAATTTTTAAATTGCAATTGAACTTGATATGAGCACTAGCAAAGGACAAGCCGTGGCTGCTACCAAAGGTCGTAACGTGGTCGTCGTCGGCACCCAATGGGGCGACGAGGGCAAGGGCAAGTTGGTTGACTGGCTGACCGAAACCGCCACCGGCGTGGTCCGCTTTCAAGGCGGGCACAACGCTGGCCACACCTTGGTCATCAACGGCGTGAAAACTGCGTTGCATCTGATTCCCAGCGGCATCATGCGCCCGGGTGTGAAGTGTTACATCGGCAATGGCGTGGTGCTGTCGGCCACCAAATTACTCGAAGAAATTGCGGGCCTTGAAAAAGCCGGTGTGGAAGTGCGTTCACGCCTGCGCATCAGCGAAGCCTGCCCTTTGATCTTGCCCTATCACGCAGCCTTGGACATTGCGCGTGAAGCGGCCAAAGAAAAAGCCGGCACCGCCAAGATTGGTACCACCGGTCGCGGCATTGGACCGGCCTACGAAGACAAAATTGCACGTCGCGCTCTGCGCGTGCAAGACCTCAAGTACCCCGAGCGTTTTGCCACCAAGCTGCGTGAGAACTTGGCGTTGCACAACCATGTGTTGACCGACATCTTGCACGCCTCCGCAGTGGACTACGAGACCGTCTACAACGAAGCCATGGCCTACGCCAAAGAAATTTTGCCTATGGTGGCCGATGTCTCACGCGAGTTGAACGAAGCCCATGCCCAAGGTGCCAACCTCTTGTTTGAAGGCGCTCAAGGCACTTTGCTCGACGTCGACCACGGCACGTACCCCTTTGTGACCTCTAGCAACTGTGTGGCTGGTAATGCCTCTGCCGGTGCGGGTGTAGGCCCGGGTTTGTTGCACTACATCTTGGGCATCACCAAGGCCTATTGCACCCGCGTGGGTGGTGGCCCATTCCCCACCGAACTGGACTGGGAAACCCCCGGCAACCCCGGTTACCACATGAGCACCGTGGGCGCTGAAAAAGGTGTGACCACAGGCCGCAGCCGCCGTTGCGGCTGGTTCGATGCCGCCTTGCTCAAGCGCAGCGCGCAGGTCAACGGCTTGAGTGGTTTGTGCATCACCAAGCTGGATGTGCTCGATGGCTTGACCGAATTGCTGCTGTGCGTGGGCTATGAGTTGGATGGGCAAATGATAGACATCTTGCCCATGGGTGCAGATGAAATTTCTCGCTGCAAACCCATTTACGAAAGCATTCCCGGCTGGACCGACAGCACCGTAGGCGTCACCGATTACGCCAAGTTGCCCAAGGCCGCGCAGCATTACCTTAACCGCATTGCCGAAACCACTGGCGTGCCAATCCACATGGTGTCGACCAGTCCAGACCGTGACCACACGATCTTGCTGACCCACCCCTACATCGCTTAATTTTTAAAAGGACCTTTGACATGTTGACCGAAGACGGCAAACACCTTTACGTGTCTTACGACGAGTACCACAACCTGATTGAAAAACTCGCCATCAAGATCCACCAATCGGGTTGGCAGTTCGACACCATTCTGTGCCTGGCACGAGGCGGCATGCGCCCCGGTGACATCTTGTCACGCATTTTTGACAAGCCCTTGGCCATCATGTCAACCAGCTCGTACCGGGCTGACGCTGGCACCGTGCAAGGCCATTTGGACATTGCGCGTTTCATCACCACCCCCAAGGGCGAAATTGCTGGCAAAGTTTTGTTGGTTGACGACTTGGCCGACACCGGCCACACCTTGAAGGCCGTGGTGGATCAACTCAAAAACAACTATGCCCCTATCACCGAGTTGCGAACCGCCGTGATTTGGACTAAAGGTGTGTCAGAGTTCGCTCCTGATTTTTCGGTGGACTATTTGCCCACCAACCCTTGGATTCACCAACCCTTTGAAGGCTATGACGCCATGCGTCCAGCGGCCTTGATGGAGAAGTGGAAGGTTTAACTTAGCTTTTGACTGGCTTGGTCTCAAGAACTCCGCTTCAGCGGAGTTTTTCCTTTCTGGTCTGGTTAATATCTGCGCATGACACGCAGCACCGACCTCATTCACCATCCGTATCAGCCGCCCGCTGAGTTTGAAGCGCCACAAGTTGGCGTGTTCAAAGCATCCACGGTGATTTTCCCTAACGTGACCGCCATGCGCACACGCGAGTGGCTCGACAAATCGAGTTACACCTATGGCTTGCACGGCACGCCCACGACCTTCACCTTGGAAGAGCGCTTGGCCACGCTTGAGGGTGGCACGCATTGCATCTTGACGCCCAGTGGTTTGGCCTCGATTGCACAGGTCGATTTGGCTTTGCTGAAAGCGGGCGACGAGGTGCTGATACCAGACAACGCCTACAGCCCCAACAAAGCGCTGGCCGAGGGTGAGTTGGCGCGCTTTGGCGTTACCCACCAGTGGTATGACCCGATGAACCCTGATGACTTGGCGAAACGCATGTCCGAACACACACGCTTGGTGTGGTTAGAAGCTGCGGGTTCGGTGTCGATGGAGTTTCCAGATGTGATTGCCTTGGTGCAGCTGTGCAAAGCACGTGGGGTGCTGTGCGCCCTCGACAACACCTGGGGCGCAGGCCTGGCCTTCAATGCGTTTGACCTGACCCCCGGGCAGGGCGACGCACCACTGGGTGTGGATCTGACCGTCCATGCCCTGACCAAATACCCCAGTGGCGGCGGTGACGTGTTGATGGGCAGCATCGTCACCCGCAGCGATGAACTGGCTAAAGCGATCAAACTCAGCCACATGCGTTTGGGCACGGGGGTAGGGGCCAACGACGTGGACTTGCTCCTGCGCTCATTGCCCAGCTTGCCCCTGCGCTATAGGGCGCAGGACCTTGCGGCCCGTGAGTTGGCGCAGTGGTGTGCACAGCAGAAACAGTTTGTTCAGGTACTGCACCCAGCCTTGAGCGGTGCCCCCGGACACGCCCACTGGCAACGCCTGTGTGTGACGCCCCATGAACCGCAAGGTCTGGCGGCAGGCATTTTCAGCGTGGTGATCGATGCGCGCTACAGCACCCCAGCGGTGGATGCGTTTTGCGATGCCTTGAAGTTGTTCAAGATTGGCTACAGCTGGGGCGGCCCCATGAGCTTGGTGGTGCCCTACCACCTGAGCGCTTCGCGCCAACTCGCCACACCGCAACTGCAATCAGGTCGTGTGGTGCGTTTGTGCATTGGCTTGGAAGACGTGCAAGACTTGCAGCACGATCTTGAACAAGCCTTGCAACACCTGAAACTTTGACGCAAGGGTGGCCAGTGGCACACCGACCGCCTCTTGGTGCGCTTTAGCCCTGCTCAATGATGTCGCGCGCGAGGGCACGCATGGCTGGCATCGAGCGGTCGGTAGGCTGCACCACGGTGGCTTGCTCAAACTGTGTGAAGTTGCGCCGTGTGGACTCGGCGTAGCCGGGGTCGTAGTGCAGGGTGAGCAACTCGCGCACTACGGGCTCGTTGTGTCCCGACATGACCTGTGCTTTCCAGCCTTCCACCACGGCGCGGCCACGGCGATCCACCAAGGCATCGAGGCGTTTGCAAAAGTAGTCTGGGTCTTTGACAAAGAAGTCGTAGTCTTCAAGCAGCAAGCCCACGCGTTCATCGTCGTTCAATTGCAAACTCAAGCAAGAGCCCTCACGCATGCGCAACATCAATACCTCGGGCACCGATAAGTTGCCCACTTTGCGGCTCTCAGACTCCACATAGACCGGGCGCAAGGGGTCAAAGCCTTTCAGGGCTGTCCACACCAAGGTGTCAAAGTGCTTTTGGCTTGGCTGCGGTGAGCCAGGAATGTGCCCCAGCACGGAGCTGCGGTGATTGGCCAGGTCTTCTAGGTCGAGCACTTGGGCGCCCTCAGCCGAAAGTGCATGCAGCAAGCGTGTTTTGCCCGACCCAGTGGGGCCGCACACCACGCGCCACTGAATGGGCGCAACCAGTTCGGGGATAGAGGCCAATAGCGCAGCACGAAAGGCTTTGTAGCCGCCTTCAATCAGGTGAATCTTGAAACCAATCTGCCCCAACACCATGGCGAGTGAACCGCTGCGTTTGCCGCCCCGCCAGCAATAAATCAAGGGTTGCCAAGTGCGCGGCAAGGGCAACACTTCGCGTTGGATGTGACGCGCAATATTGGCCGCCACCAGTGCGGCGCCATGCTTTTGCGCATCAAAGGCACTGACTTGCTTGTACATGGTGCCCACCACAATGCGCTCCTCGTTGTTGAGGGACGGCCAATTGACGGCGCCGGGCAGGTGGTCAAGTGCAAACTCGTCTTCGCTTCGGGCATCAATGATGGTGCTAAAACCCCCGGGCGCACCCAGCGGTGTGCCCATGCGGGCTATGGCGTCTTGCGCCGAGATAAATTGAACGCTCACAACACCCTTTTACAAATGTTTTTTGATTTCAGGCCACACATTGGACAGCATGCGCGGGTGTGCTTCTTCACGCGGGTGAATGCGATCGGGTTGAAACAGTTCCGCCGCTTGCGGACTGTCGGCCACACCCTTGAGTAAAAAAGGGACCAAGCCCGTGCGGTGTTTTTGAGCCAAGTTGGCAAACATGACGGCAAATTTGGCACTGTAGTCGGGGCCATAGTTGGGGGGCACCTGCATCCCCACCAACACCACCCGCGCGCTCACGGCATGACACGCCTCAATCATGGCTTCGAGGTTTTGTTGCGTGGCGTTGAGGTCGAGACCTCTCAAGGCATCATTGCCGCCCAACTCAATCACCACCAAGACAGGCCGAATTTGGGCCAGGGCAGCCGGCAAGCGCGAACGCCCTCCGGCTGTGGTGTCACCGCTGATGCTGGCATTGATCACGCGGACATCAGGCCTTTCGCTGCCCAGCTTCATCGCCAGCAGGTTGACCCATCCTTTGCCTCTGCCAATGCCATATTCAGCGCTCAGCGAGTCTCCTACCACCAAGACCGTGGCCACAGGTGCAGAGCCCGGCGGCGGGACTGCGCCGGGTTGCATCTTGCTGCGTCGTGTGGCACCGCTGGACCATACTTCGCCCTCCATGCCTTGGCCGCTGGAGCTGATCACCTTTTGATCGGCCACTGCCGTGCGCAGGCCCAAAAGCCCTGTGACTGCGCTGCTCAGTGCCACCACGTTAAAGTGTCGTCTCCACATGCCATTGCCTTTCATGACCACGCCCTTGAACCCTCATCCCACGCCATTGATTTCTGTCTCTCATTTGTACAAGTCGGTGCAAGACGTCACCGGGACACTGGACATTCTCTGCGATATCGACTTCACATTGACTGGCCAAGAGTCCTTGGCCATTGTGGGGGCCTCGGGCTCAGGCAAAAGCACCTTGCTGTCCATCATGGCGGGCTTGGACACACCCAGCCAAGGTACCGTGGTGTTGGCAGGGCAAGACATGTTCGTGCTCGACGAAGACGCCCGCGCTGCGCTGCGGGCCCGCCAAATTGGCTTTGTGTTCCAGAGCTTTCAGTTGTTGGGCCACATGACGGCGCTAGAAAACGTCATGCTGCCCCTGGAATTGGCCGGACAAACTAACCCACGTCAGGCGGCACGCGACATGTTGGGGCGCGTGGGTTTGGCTGAACGACTCAACCATTTCCCCAAAGTGTTATCGGGTGGCGAACAACAACGCGTAGCCTTGGCGCGTGCTTTTGTGGTCAAGCCGAGCCTCTTATTGGCCGATGAGCCCACTGGCAGTTTGGACCATGCGAGTGGCGAACGCATCATGGACTTGATGTTTGCCTTGAACCAAGAACTCGGCACCACCTTGGTCTTGGTCACCCACGACCCCAAGTTGGCAGCGCGCTGTGAGCGGGCCATCACCATTGAGGCGGGACGTGTGGTGTGATGCGCAAGGGATAATCCATGGATGTCCTCTTCCCCCAAAGTTCTCTTCGGCTTTCATGCCGTGGGTGTGCGTCTTAAAACTGCACCGCAATCCATCATCGAGATTTACTACGAGCCCACGCGTCGCGATGCGCGCATGCGCCAGTTTTTAGAGCGGGCCAACGAAGCCGGCGCTCGGCTGATCGAGGCCGATGGCCTGCGCTTGGCCAAACTGGCCGGTAGCCACGGTCACCAGGGTGTGGCAGCGCGCGTGAGTCCGCTGGCGGTGGTGCATTCACTGGATGAATTGCTGGAAAAGATTGAGCCTGTTGAGGCCCCGTTGATCTTGGTGCTCGATGGCGTGACCGACCCCCACAACCTAGGCGCCTGCTTGCGTGTGGCCGACGGCGCCGGTGCGCATGCCGTGATTGCCCCCAAAGACCATGCGGTGGGCATCAATGCCACGGTGGCCAAAGTGGCCAGCGGAGCGGCCGAAACGGTGCCGTATTTCATGGTGACCAATTTGGCCCGTACTTTGAACGAACTCAAGGAACGCAATATTTGGATCATTGGCACCAGCGATGACGCGCCCAAAACCTTGTACCAAGTGGACCTCAAAGGCCCAACCGCGTTGGTGTTGGGTGCCGAGGGGGACGGCATGCGTCAGCTCACCCGCAAGACCTGTGATGAGCTCATCAGCATTCCCATGAAGGGTGCTGTGGAGAGTTTGAACGTCTCCGTGGCCAGCGGCGTCTGCTTGTACGAAGCACGCCGCCAGCGGGGCTGAGTCGTTATGGCGCTTCTGGCTTAGACAAAGCCAAAGGCACCCAGAAGTGCGCCTGTCGCCAACAACACCAATAAGTGGGTTTTGGTTCTCCAGACCACGAGGGTGGTGACGGCGCTGAGCAACCACAAGGGCCATTGCTTGGCAGGGTCATCGTGATTGCCCGTCAACAACCAACCCGTGGCCACCAACAAGGCAATCACCAGAGGCGCCATGCCGGCTTTGAAGGCGCGCACAGCTTTGAGTTGGCGGTTGCGATGTGCCCATTGGGCCGCAAAGTAAGCCAAGCAGGTAGACGGCATCAAGATGCCCACCATGCTTAAGGCCATGCCCCATAAACCCAGTGACACCCCGTCCCAACCCGCGGCAAAACCACCACCGGCATTGAGGCCGACATTCCATCCCATCAAGCCGACAAACAACACATTGGGCCCAGGCGCGCCTTGGGCCAAGGCAATCGACGAGGTGAACTGACCATCGTTCAACCAATGTTTTTCATCCACCAAGTAGCGGTGAATGTCAGGCGCGGTGCTGATCGCGCCGCCTACGGCCAGCAATGACAGCGATACAAAGTGGGTGAACAAGGACCACCAGTCTATGCCGGTCATGGTGATACTCATGTGGACTCTCCTTGGCGCATGTGCATCCCAGCCCAAACGCCAGCGATGGGGCCCAGCGTGAGCAACACCCACGCCAAGGGCAGTCGCAACAAACCCACGGTGATAAAACCCAGCACCGCCAACGCCACGCACGACCAACGTCCCATGGGATTGGATTTGAGTGCCGGAATCATCTTCAGGCCGGTTGCCACAATCAGGCCAGCACACACCGCGCCCATGCCGCGCAACACACCTTGTGCGGCTGCGTTGTGCTCTACACCCGCAAACAAAATGGCAATGGTCAACACCAACAGGCTGGGCACACACATGATGCCGCCCAAAGCGGCAAGCGCACCCATCAATCCAAAGTGACGGCCACCAATCATCAGCGAGAGGTT
>CAIMWY010000130.1 GCA_903845315.1 uncultured Burkholderiales bacterium | reverse complement strand
GCCACTCGTTTTTCGTCGGCTTGACGTGCTTTGATGGCTTGATCTACTTTTTCGGTTTGGGTCTTTTCTAAAACAAACCCCCAATAGCCAAAGCTGTAGGTGATGGTCGTGAGCAAAATTCCCACCACAAACATGTTCGACAAATTGCTGAATTCCAACAAAGGGATATGGTCGTGACCCATCAAGATACTGATGCTTCTGATTGTGTGCATGGTCAACGCCAAAAAGAAAGACAGTGCCAACACGGCGCATGAGCGACTGCGGTAGATTTTTCCGACGCGAAAGCACAAAACGATCAAACCGATCAGCTGCAAGGACAAGGTCAATCCAAGCACCAGTGCCGCGGTGGTGTTGCGCAAACCCAGTTGAATCAGGTAGGCATAAACGCCAAAAAACACACCTGTGAAAACAAACATCGGCACCCATTGAGCTGCCTTGTTTGACAGTTCTCGGCGCAGTGACTCGCTCATCAGAAAAAGCATCAACACGGACAGAGAGTTGCCCACGCCAAATGCCATCCATGGCGGCAAGACATATTGCAGAATAAAAAACAAGGTATTGGCTGCATAAAGCGAAGCGCCCAGGTACCACAAACGTGCTTTGTCATCGCGTTGAGAACCCAGCAATACCAAAGCCAAAAGAGGCGCCAAGGTGTTGATCACCAACCCAATGATGAAGATCAAAGCAACGGCAGGGTGGGGTGTTTGCAGCATCCAATCATGTTAATGGTTCAGCTTTGGCGTATGTAATTCATAAGAATTCAGCCTGCGCAATCACGCACCCCAAAGGGCAAATTAAAAGACGATCAATTCCCCAATTGGGGATGGCAGATGGATCTCAAGTTTGGGAGCATCTTGGATTGACTGGACTGTGATGGACAGGCCAAGAATTCACCCGAGGCAGTTGATTGACCGATGACACATCTCTGGGAGCCGCACCAAGGTAGACAATTGAAAAACTTGCGCGAAGCGGCAGGCATGGAGATCATCACACTGGCCAGGCAATGCAACTTGTCGGTGTCTCAAATTCAGCAACTCGAAGACGGTGGCGACAGCAGTTTTTACACCCCAGAGATCAAGTTCAATTCGGGCAAAAAACTGCTTCGGTTTTTAGGTGCAGCGCTGGATTCACCAACCCCTCAGCCGGAACTATCACGGCCATTTTTTGAGCCAGTGCAGATGCCGTTGCCTGCCCAAAAACCAGCGAACGTTCGCATCAAATGGGATTGGCAAAAGCTGGATTTGTTTGTTTTGATCTTGTTGCTGTTGGCCTTGATTCATTTCAGTTTTGACCCGCTGTCGTTTGAGCGCGCATCGCCGAGGACGCAACGCGCAGCAAGTGCTTCTTTGACAAGCCGCGATGACGCGTCACAGCGTGCCGCAACGGCCGTCGACCCGGCCTTGCCAGCCAAGACAAGCCTTGCTGCCCAAGTGCCCGTTCAGCCGCTTGCGTCGGTCTTGCCGGCTGTGGTCACCAGCGCAGGGCCATCTTGTCCGGTAGACGGCAAGGAAGTTGCCATCACCCCAAACCAAGCCAGCAAGCCAGGCAATTACGTCCATGTGGAGGCACAGGCATCGGCTGTGGTGTGTGTCCGTGATGCCAGCCAAAAGTCAACTGTGTTGATGCTCAAGCCGGGTGCCTCACAGAGTGTGTACGGTCAGGCACCATTTCACATCAGCAGTGCCGATTGGCGTGTGCTTCGTTTGTTCTACCAAGGTCACCCAGTGACCTTGCCAAAAGAACACTTCGTCCATCTCGTTTTGACTGAAAAAAAATCGGCATCTCAATGAATTGCGTGGGGACTCGCGCCACGCATGGGGCCTCAGCGCACAAAGCCTTTGTCTGACAACCACTTCTGAATCACTTGCGCAATCTGTTGGTTGTTGCGGTCCATCATCATCATGTGGCTGTTGCCGGCAATGCCGATGTCGGGCAGGTTGACCAAATCGGGCTTGCCGCCGGCCGCGCGGATGGCGTCATGAAACTTGATGTTGTTGGCACGGATGGTGGGCCAGCGTGCATCGCTGGCAATGTAGTCGCCGTAAATGCTCAAGCTGGGAATGTCTTTGAGTTTGGCCGCTTGGTTCATGTCGCCCACGCCTGCGGGCTCGACCAACACCAGTGCTTTGACTTTGTCGGGCCGCGCTTGCGCCACTTTGTAGCCAAAGGGGCCGCCTTGTGAATGCACCAACACCACACACGGACAGACCTTGTCAACCAGCGCAATGTAGGCGGCAATGGTGGGTTCGTCGGTGCTGGTCCAGCGTGGCACCACCTGTTTGGTGAAGTTGTCGTAGCCCTCGGTGGGGAACTGGTTGCCCGGCAGTGGCTTCATCTTGGCGGGGTCACGGTTGTAGCTGCCTGGGCCGTTGCCGATGCGAAAGCGTTCAAACGGATTTTCTTTGGTCAAGAACACCGGGTCGGTCTTGGTGATTTCGGGGTACATGGCCCAGCCTGAACGGCCGCGTTCCACCGCGTCGCTGTTGTAGACCGTCCAGCCTTGGCGGATGAAGTGGTTGAGCCAACCTTCGCGACCATCGGGGGTGGTTTCATAGGTCACGCCACTCAAGCCTCCGCCATGCCACATCAACAAGGGCAGCTTGCCTTTTTCATGGGCGGGGACAAAGTACTGCACATACATTTGCTCGACTTGGTAGACGCCATTGGGGTCGACCTTGGCGGGCACACCGCCTTGCGAGAACAACACTTCTTTGATGGGTTTGCCTGAGAGCTCGACTTCGCGTCCACCGACATGGAAGGAGCCCATGTCTTTGAGCGCCAAAGATCCTGAGGGTGTGGTGCATGCGCTGAGCAGGGCGCAGCTGATGATCAGTGAATGGAAAAGTCCGAGAGGCAGTTTGGTTTTCATGTGCAGTGTTTTCTATGGGAGATCAAAGGAAGGGGGGCGGGTGGACAAGTGCCGGTGGATCAATCCACCTTGGCGCCCGAATCCACCACCAGCTTGGCCCACATGGGCGCGTCTTTGAGGTTTTGAGCCTGAAATTCTGCAGGGGACGCATTGGGCGCGGGGTCCATGCCTTGGGTGGCGAGCTTGTCGCGGATGTCTGGGCGCTTGAGCACTTTGACGGCGGCATCGAACACCTTCTTGATGTCTTCCGCACGCATGGCTGAAGGGGCATACAAGCCAAATGAAAAGCTGATGTCGTAGTCGGGCAGGGCAGCTTCTTTCATGCCCATGATGCCGGGTATCGCGCCGGACTTTTCTTGCGTGGTGATGGCCAAGGCCCGAATGCGTCCGCCGCGAACCTGCGGCAGCACCACGGGCGAGGTGCCATAAATCACCTGGGTGTCGCCCGCGATCACCGATTGCACCGCGGGTGCGCCACCCTTGAAGGGGATGTGCAAGATGTCCAAGTCCGACACGCTGTTGAACAACACGCCGGCCATGTGCGGCGCTGAACCGTTGCCACTGGACGCAAAGTTGAGCTTGCCAGGGTTCTTCTTGGCATAAGCGATCAGCTCTTTGATGCTGTTGACCGGCAAGCTGTTGTTGACGGCAATCACCATCGGGCCATTGGCCAGCAGGGTGACCGGTTGAAAGTCTTTCTCAATGTCGTAGGGCAGTTTTTTGTACAGCGCTTTGTTGATGTAGGGGTTGCTGCCCACCAGCAGGGTGTAGCCGTCAGCGGGTGCCTTGAGCACGATCTCGCTGGCCAGGTTGCCCGCAGCACCAGGTCGGTTGTCGATCACGGCCGACTGGCCCAGCTCTGCGGCAATGGCCTCACCCACGGTGCGCGTGACAAAGTCGCCAGAGCCGCCGGGCGGATAACCCACCACAAAGCGAATGGGTTTGTTGGGATAGGGTTGCGCCAAGGCCGAGAGTGCACTGCATAAGCAGGCAGCGCCGAACCAATGAAACGAGCGACGTGACAAACCGTTGAACATGGGCGTGTACTCCTAGTGACCTTTGAAAACAGGGGCGCGTTTGGCCGCAAAGGCTTGTCGCCCTTCTTGGTAGTCTTGGCTGGCAAAGCAAGCGTCCACCATGGCCTGCATCAAGGCCATGTCGCGTTGCGCGGGGTTCTTGCGCAACTCCAGCAGCGCACGTTTGGCGGCAGCCAAGGTGAGGGGGGCGTTTTGAGACACCGTGTCGGTGTAGGTCAAGACGGTACTGGCCAATGCGTCGTGTTCGACCACTTGCTTGACCAAGCCCATGGCCAGCGCGTCTGGCGCATCAAAGATGCGGGCGCTGAAAAACAAATCGGCGGTGTGGCCCACGCCCACAATTTCGGTGAAACGTTTCACGCCATCGAAGGCATAGCCCAAGCCCAGTCTGCCCGCAGGCATGCGAAATTTTGCATTGCTGGCACAGATGCGTACATCGCAGTTGAGTGCCAGCCCCAAACCTCCGCCCATGCAGATGCCTTGAATTTGCGCCACCGTGGGCTTGGGGCAATCGAGCACGGCGGCATAACCCGCTTCGGAGGCCTGCGAGTAGACGATGTTGGCGTCGCCGGTGCGCATGGTGTCGAATTGGCTGATGTCGGCACCCGACACAAAAGCTTTCTCACCCGCTCCGCTGAGCACGATCACGCGGACGTTGGCATCGTCTACAAAACCTTGCATGACCTGGGGCAGGGCGGCCCACATGTCGTAGTTCATGGCGTTGAATTTTTTGGGGTTGCAAAACACCACATGCCCCACATGACCTTGGGTGTAGGTCTGCAAGCTGCCGGGTGCGTTGTCTTCTTGTTGGGTCATGGTCATATCACCTGTTGTTGTTTCCAAATGGCCAGTTGCTCGGCAGTGAAACCCAGCTCAGCGAATACCTCTTGGTTGTGTTGCCCCAATTCGGTTTGGCTCGACACCACCTGTGCCGGTGTGCGCGTGAGTTTGATGGGTTGTGCCACCACGCGAATCGGGCCTTTCTTGGCGTTGTGCACCGACACCGCCGCTTCGAGATGTTGCACTTGGGGGTCTGCAAACACTTGGGCCATGTCGTAGATGGGACCACAAGGCACCCCGGCTTGGTTGAGTTGGTCGACCCAGTGCTGGGTGGTGTTACAGGCAAACGCACGGTTCAATTCTGCGTTGATGTGTGGGCGATCCTTCAAGCGCCCGGGGTTGGTTTGGTAGCGCGGTTCGTCGCGCAAATCCAAGCGATCCAGCAAGGTGCACAAGGCGCGAAATTGGGTGGTGCCCGAAGCGCCAATGTTGAAGTAGCCGTCGCTGGCCTGAAAGGTGCCCATGGGGGTGGCAAACGGGTGGTCGTTGCCGGCCTGGGGCGGCACCTCGCCATCGATCAGGTAGCGTGCGGCTTGAAAGTCACACATGCCGATCATGGACTGCAGCAAATTGGTTTGCACCCATTGACCGCGTCCTGACACCTCACGTTCGAGCAGGGCCACCATCACCCCCATGGCCGCAAAGTTACCGGCACTCGAGTCGGCGATGGCAATGCCTGCGCGCACGGGGCCTTGCCCGGGTGTGCCGGTGACCGACATCATGCCGCCCATGCCTTGTGCAATTTGATCAAAGCCTGGACGCGTGCGGTACGGTCCGTCTTCGCCAAAGCCAGAGATGCTGGCCAAGATGATGCGCGGGTTGATGGCGGCCAAGGTGTCGTAATCCAAGCCCAAACGGAACTTCACATCGGGACGAAAGTTCTCCACCACCACATCGGCTGTCTCAACCATGCGGTGAAAAATATGACGCGCGGCCTCATGCTTCAAATTCAAGGTGATCGAGCGCTTGTTGCGGTGTAGGTTCAGCATGTCGTAGGTGTCACGACCGCCCAGTGCGCCTTCGTTGGGGTCAACACCCGGCGGCGACTCGATGCGAATCACGTCTGCCCCAAAGTCCCCCAGCACCCGCACGCAGGTGGGGCCTGAACGAATGCGTGTGAGGTCAAGAACCTTGAAACGAGCCAGGGCGGCAGAACCAGTCGGGGATGTCATGTGAGGGCTCGTGCGGGACACAAATCGGATGGAGTCTGAACGCTAACCTGCGGTTCATGTGCTGACAAGGGTGCAATCCATGGCACACGGGGCACATGTGTCGCCTTGGTGAATCTGGGTGAATGCTAGGATTTGCAGCCATTTCTAGGAGGCTTGCATGTCACAGCGTTTGTTGCAATCGGTGGCCCTCATCACAGGGGCGAGTCGCGGCATTGGCCGAGAGATCGCGCATGCCTATGCCAAAGAGGGGGCCAAGTTGTGCTTGGTGGCACGCAGCCAAACCGCGCTCGACGAGGTGGTGGCCGAGTTGGCCTTGCCCGCAGATCGGGTGATGACCGTGGCCCTGGACGTCACCGACCGCGCTGCCTGCTTTGCCGCGGTCCAAGCCATACAGGTGCGCTTTGGCCACATCGACATCTTGGTCAACAACGCAGGGATCTACCAGGCCAAAGCGTTTTTAGATTACACAGCCCAAGATTTCCAAACCATGTTGGATGTCAACGTGTTGGGGGTGATCCATTTCACCCAAGCCTGTTTGCCGGGCATGCAAGCGCGCAAACAAGGACGGGTGATCAACATGGCGTCGACCGCTGGCAAGTGGGGCTCGCGCAACCAAAGCGCGTACAACATCAGCAAGCACGCGGTGGTGGGGTTGACACGTTGCGTGGCACTCGAGGCCAGTCCCTATGGGGTGACGGTCAATGCCATTTGCCCTGGGTTTGTACAGACCGACATGCTGGAGGAACTCAAAGCGCAGGTGGCGCTGAGTTCGGGTGCCTCTGCCGATGAATTTGTCAAAGCCGCCCTGGCCCGTGTGCCCTTAGGGCGCATGCTGACCACCCAAGAGATTGCTGGCATGGCGGTGTACTTGGGCTCTGCCGAATCCAGCGGCATGACGGGGCAGTCCATCCACATCGACGGCGGCATGGTGTTTTAAAACCTCCGCCCCCGATGGGGCTCACGGGCTTTTGGGGCGGCGCGCACTGAAGGCGCCTTGTGCCGTGGCAATCAACTCGCGTTGTGCGTTGTAAATTTTCCCTTCGCAAAACGCGCAACTGCCCGTCAATTTCACCAGTTGCCCCTCAGCGCTCAAGCGCCCATTGCCAGGTGCAATGAAGTTGATACTCAGGTTGATGGTGCCGCCGGGTGTTCTGTCTGGTGCTGCACTGCGCCAGGCCAAACCCAGGGCTTGGTCGGCCAGAGTGGCAATCACACCGCCGTGGGCCATGCCGAGGCGATTGCCCAACCGCTGCGTGACTTCGAGTGCAATCACAGAGCGACCGTTGGACCACTCTAACAACTCAATCCCTAAGTCTTCACAAAAAAAAGAGCCGGCCAAAGGGTTGCTGTCATTCATGGTTGTGCAAAACGCTGGACGGCGTCTTCTCGCAGTTTGGTTTTTTGAACTTTGCCACTGGCGGTCATGCCAATGTGTTCGAAGTTGTCCACGATGGCCATGTGCCGGGGGACTTTGAAGTTGGCAATGCGGCTTTGCATCCATGCGATCAAGTCTTGACTGGAAATGTCAGCACCGGGCTTGAGCGTGACGTATGCGGCAGGAACTTCTGACAGCCGAGCATCGGGCACGCCAATGACTTGCGCATTGGCCACCGATGGATGTTTCAACAAGGCTTCTTCAATCTCTGCTGGGGCCACG
>CAIMWY010000129.1 GCA_903845315.1 uncultured Burkholderiales bacterium | reverse complement strand
TCTTCGTTGCCCAAGGCCACCACCGCACGCTCGGCGCGGCGCGCCACGGTGCGGCACACATGGGCCAGGGATGCTGCGCGGTTACCCGCAGGCAAGATGAATTCTTGTAGGCGTGGCAGTTGCGCGTTGTATTTTTCCAGCGCCTCGTCCAAGGCCGCCACCGCTTGCGCCTTGAGCAGTTCAAAGCCCGGAATGGACAGCTCCCCACCTAAGTTGAACAACTGGTGCTGGATCTCCACCAACAAGACACGCGCATCTGCGCCCATGTCTTCACACAACAAAACACCAATGTGCGAGTTGAGTTCGTCCACTTCTCCCATGGCGTGCACGCGCAAGCTGTTTTTGGACACGCGTTGGTTGTTGCCCAAGCCCGTGGTGCCTGCGTCTCCGGTGCGGGTGGCGATTTGCGTCAGTCGGTTGCTCATGGTGTGTCATCCTTGTCTCGTCTGAGGCTTATTGTGCCTGTCGCACACGCTGCGTAAGGGCTGCGGGGCTTGTCCTTAAAATCTTTGGCAACCACGGAGACTGCCCCATGAACGCCCCCACATCCCACGCCCATCTTGCCCCCACGGTGTCGCAACGCGAGGTGCCCCAAGTGCTGCTCGACGCCCTGGCCCAGCGCTTTGGCGCCAACTGCTCCACCGCGCAAATCGTGCGCGAGCAGCATGGCCGTGACGAGTCGGCCTTCACCACGGTGCCGCCACCTGCCGCCGTGGTGTTTGCCGAAAGCACCCGCGACGTGTCAGATGCTGTGGCTTTGGCCGCGCAATACAAAGTGCCCGTGATTCCGTTTGGCGTAGGCTCCTCGCTCGAAGGCCACCTGCTGGCGGTGCAGGGCGGCATCAGCTTGGATTTAGGCCGCATGAACCATGTGTTGAGCATCAACGCCGAAGACTTGACGGTGACCGTGCAACCCGGCGTCACACGCAAGCAACTCAACGAAGAAATCAAAAGCACGGGCTTGTTTTTCCCGATCGACCCAGGCGCCGACGCCACCATCGGCGGGATGAGCGCCACCCGCGCCAGCGGCACCAACGCCGTGCGATACGGCACCATGCGCGAAAACGTGTTGGCGCTTGAAGTGGTCACAGCCAGCGGCGAGGTGATTCGCACCGGTACACGCGCCAAGAAGTCAAGCGCAGGCTACGACCTGACACGTCTGATGGTGGGCAGCGAAGGCACGCTGGGCGTGATCACCGAAGTCACCGTGCGGCTATACCCCTTGCCCGAAGCGGTGTCTGCCGCGGTGTGTTCGTTCCCAAGCATCGAGGCTGCGGTGCAAACCACGATTGCCATCATTCAAATGGGCGTGCCGATTGCCCGTGTGGAGTTGATCGACAGCAACACCGTGCGCATGGTCAACGCCTATGCCAAGCTGGGCCTGAACGAGTCACCCATGCTGTTGATGGAGTTTCACGGCTCGCCCAACGGCGTGAAAGAGCAGGCCCAAACCGTGCAAGAACTTGCGTCTGAACACGGTGGCCAATCGTTTGAATGGGCCACCACGCCGGAAGAGCGCACGCGCTTGTGGACGGCACGGCACAACGCGTATTTCGCCGCCATTCAAAGCCGCGCCGGTTGCCGCGCCATCAGCACCGACACCTGTGTGCCGATCAGCCGACTGGCCGACTGCTTGCTCGACTCGGTGGCCGAAGCCGATGCCTCAGGCCTTCCGTATTTCTTGGTCGGGCATGTGGGTGACGGCAATTTCCACTTTGGCTATTTGATCGACCCCACTATTCCCGCCGAGCGTGAAACGGCGGAAAAACTCAACCACCAATTGGTGCAACGCGCCTTGGCCCTGGAAGGCACCTGCACCGGCGAGCACGGCATTGGCTTACACAAAATGGATTTCTTGTTGACCGAAACAGGCCACGGTGCGGTGGACATGATGCGCACCATCAAACGTGCGCTGGACCCAGACAACATCATGAACCCGGGCAAGATTTTCAGTGTGTGAGGCGCGCTGGGCGCGTCACAGAGGATCAGCGTTAGCGGGGTCGGGGGCGCCCATCAAGGTTTCGACCTTTTGGCACAACTGATCTTGGTCAAAGGGTTTGAGTAAAACCGCGTTGACCCCCGCGGCTTGAAAGCGCTGCAGGTCCTGCGGGTTGACATTGGCCGTCAAGCCCAACACGGGGGTGTTGCACGCTGGCGCAGGCAAAGCCATACGCAAGGTGCGGGTGGCTTCGATGCCGTCCATCTCGGGCATCACCATGTCCATCAGCACCACATCAAAGGCTAGTGTTTTGAGCAGCTGTAGGGCTTTGAGGCCATTGTCTGCCTCGACCCATTCGCTGTTCTTCCAGATGTTGCGCAAAATTTGCCGAATCAACAGCCGGTTCATGGGATGGTCATCGACCACCAAGAATCGCAAGGCACGATCGGCCGTGGCGAGCACCACCCCCGGCAACACCGGCCCCACACAGGGCGCAGGCACTTCACGCAGGGGCAAATCAAACCAGAACACCGCGCCGCCCCCTGGCTCGCTGTCAAACCCAATTTCGCCACCGAGCAGGTTGACCAAGCGTTGTGAGATCGACAAGCCCAAACCATTGCCACCGTAGCGGTTTTGGATGCTGGCGTTGGCTTGCGAAAAGCGCTCAAAAATATGTGGGCGCTGTTCCTGCGCAATGCCAATGCCGGAGTCTTCCACCAAAAATCGAACGCCTCTGTCGTGCGCGCGCACACGCACGTGCACATGGCCTTGGTGAGTGAATTTGATGGCGTTACCCAGCAAGTTGACCAAGACCTGCATCAAGCGATGCCGGTCTGTGTTGACCCACACGGGCACATCGGGGTCGATGATGCAGTTGTAGTCAATGCGCATGCTTTGCACACGCATCTGGAACAAACCAAATGCACTGTGGACCGTGTCTCTGAGCGCAAAGGTTTCCGTGTGAATGTTGAGCTGTCCAGCTTGCAGTTGCGAGTGGTCCAGCACATCGTTGATGACGGTGAGCAAATGGTCGGCCGACTGGCGTGTGTGGTTCAAGATTCGCATCGCCTCCGGGCGGTCTTGCACTCGCGACAGCAACATGGCGTTGAAGCCCAATATCGCATTCATCGGTGTACGCAGTTCATGGCTGACGGTGGCAATGAAATGTTCGCGCGCTTCAGAAGCGCGCAGCAACTCTTGCTTTTTCAGCTCCAGCGCCTGTGTGCGCTCTTTGCTGGTGAGCAAGCCTCGGTTGTATAGGTTGTCATACAACAAGGGGGCCAAAATCAAAGTCAGCGGCACCACCAAGTTGGTGATCAAGGCACGGATGGCAAACCCACCGTCCAAGGCAAAGCGCGGGTCTAGCCACGCATGCGCCGTGGCATAAGCGGCAAGCGCCACAAACACATAGACCACCCCCGCCCACCACAGCCCCTGGCGTTGCCCCACCAAGAAAAAAGCAACCACTGGCACCACCGGCAGCCAAGCCAAATAAGGCGAAAAAATACCGCCCGTGCCCCACACCGCATAGGCCAGGGTTGCCAAGGTCATCCACAGCACCCACCGGATGCAGGTTTGTAAGCTCACACCCAGATAGACGGCCAGCACGGCCAGCATCAAGGTCACGGCCATCGTGCTTGTGGCCATGGCCTCTTCGAACGACGCAAAAAATGTGCACAGCCACAAGGTGGCCGACACCATGACACAGGTGGCCACAAATGACTGCATTTTGTTTTCGCGCAATCGCGCGGGCACAAGGGTCTTGAGCCACGCCGTACAACGGTGCAGAAAAGAAACGCTCATGCCGTTGCCTTGTGTCTGCGCATCAACAAGCAGCGCGTGATCTGCGCCACCGTGTCGTTGGGATCGAGCGGCTTGTACAACACATCGTCCATGCCGCTGGCCAAGCAACGCTCGCGGTCCACCGGGTTCACGCTGGCCGTCAAAGCCAACACAGGCACATCCCGTGCGGGTAAGGGCAGCGTGTGTCGCACAAGGCGGGTCGCTTCTAGGCCGTCCATGCCCGGCATCATCAAATCCATCAACACCAGGTCAACGCTTTGGGTGCGCAGCAGCTCTAGGGCTTGCGCGCCGCAGTCGGTCTGCGTCACCGTGGCATTGGGAAAGTTTTTTCTCAACATCAAGCCCGCCACCATCAAATTCACCGCGTTGTCATCCACCAATAAAAGGTGCAAGGGCTCCTGTGTGACATCTTTTGCGTCGGCATACGCTTGGCTCGGTGTATCCACCACACGCAAGGGCAACTTGAACCAAAAGCGAGACCCCTCGCCCACTTGACTGCTCAGGCCGAGCGCGCCTCCTTGCAGGCTCACCAACCGCTCACAAATGGACATGCCCAAGCCGGTGCCACCGAACTGGCGATTGGTTTGAATATTGGCATGTTCAAAGCGGTCAAAAATGACCTGTTGCCGATCTGGCGCAATGCCAATGCCGGTGTCTTGCACCGCCACGTCCAGCTGTGCATCGTCCAACGCAACACGCACATCGACCCGCCCGTGTGGGGTGAATTTGATGGCGTTGTCGACCAGGTTCTGCAAGATTTGCAGCAGTCGGCCCTTGTCGGCATGCGCCCAAACATTCGTGGCCGGCGACATATCCAAAGTCATCGCCAAGCCCTTGGCTTGGGCCCGCACTTGATACGGCTTCAGCATGTCGGTGATGGCGCGTGACAGCTCAAAGGTTTGGGCATGCAAAACCAAGCGTCCTGCTTGGAGCTGCGAAAAATCCAAAATGTCGTTGACCACTTGAAGGAGTTGCTCGGTCGCGCGGCGGATATGGTCGACCACCGCCACGTCTTCTTCGCGGTCTTGCAGCTGGCTGCGTAACAGGCCGTTGAATCCCAAGATGGCATTCATGGGTGTGCGCAGTTCATGGCCCACGGAGGCAATGAATTCGTCTTTGTGGGCCTGGGCGCGCTGCAAGTCTTCGTGGGTTGCTTCTAAGTCTTTGTTGTGCAGCTCATTGAGCTTGACTTGTTGGCGGTACATGCGCTCGTACAGATGCATCCCCAACACCCAAGCCCCCACCACACAGGCCTGGTTAAAAACTGCCCAAGCGATGGCTTGTTGTAGGTTGACACGGGTGTCGACCCAACCCAACAGGCACGCCCCCATCAGCCCCACCTGTGCCAGCGAAATCAACACCAACCACCACATGCTGGCTTTGCGGCCGACAGTGAGCAGCGCCACCATGGGCAGCAAACTGGCCCACAAGTTTTTCGAGGAGTTGACGCCGCCGCTTTGTCCCGCCACCCACAGGAATGTTGCCAAGCCCATCAGCAGTGCCAAGTTGGCAGCAAAGAGGGTAGAAAACCCGCGACGAAGCAACACCATCAACACCAAACATGTGGCCGCGCTGAACAAATAAATGCGGTGGTCGTAGCCCGGGTGATCCAGCCCATAAAACAACAGCGACGCAGCCAGCGTCAGCTGCAAGCAGTAGGTCGAAAACAAACGCCGCCGCGCGTCCAGCAAATCTTGTTGGACGCGGTCTCCGTCATCCAACCGTGGGGCAGCGCTGGGGACAAGTGCCATGGTGCGTCTCAACAACCGGTGTCTTTAGCCCCTGAGCTTGTCGATCAAACCATTGAGCTCGTCCAAAGAGCCAAACTGAATCGCCAGTTCGCCCATTTCTTCGATACGGCCTTGCCGTTTGACCCGTTTTTTGATGCGCACATCCACTTGGGCCGTGAGCAAGTCGGACAACTCTTCTTCCACGCGTTTCAGGTCGCGTGATTTTTCTTTTTTAGGCTTTTGTGGCACCAAATTGAATTCGGCGCCGAGCTTTTTTACCAAGCTCTCCGTCTCTCGCACCGACATGTGTTTGGCGGCAATTTGATTGGCTGCGGTGATTTGTGCCGCACGGTCCAAGGCCAACAAGGCGCGGGCATGGCCCATGTCCAAGTCGCCCGCCATCAGCATGGTTTGCACGGGCTCCGCGAGGTTAAGCAGCCGCAACAAATTGCTGGCAGCACTGCGTGAACGGCCCACCGCTTGGGCCGCTGTTTCATGGGTCAGGCCAAACTCTTTGATCAAGCGCTGCAAGCCTTGCGCTTCTTCCAGCGGGTTGAGGTCTTCGCGCTGAATGTTTTCAATCAAGGCCATGGCCGCCGCCGCCTCGTTGGGCACATCACGCACCAGCACAGGCACGGCATCGAGCCCGGCCAGTTTGGCCGCGCGACTGCGACGCTCGCCGGCAATGATTTCGTATTTGCCCGCGTTAGGGCCATCGGTGAGTCGGCGCACCAGAATCGGCTGCATGATGCCTTGGGCTTTGATGCTTTCGGCCAACTCGTACAAGGCGCCCTCGTCCATGCGCGTACGCGGTTGGTACATGCCCGCCACCAACTCGCTCAACGGCAAGCTGTGTGGCAAGCCCTCGCTGGCGGCGGCTTTGGCTGCTGCGCTGTCGTCGACTTTGGGCCCCAGCAAAGCTTCGAGTCCGCGGCCTAAGCCTTTTGGTTTTTTAGTGACCATGGTGTGTTTTCTCTTCAGTTCTTAATTCATCCAACAGGGCTTGGCCTTGTGGCCAGTCCCCCAAATTCGAGTCGCTGTTGATGTGGCCTCGGTTGCCCACATCGACCAGGCGCGTGCCCCAGTCCATGGCCAAACGACTGGCCCGCATGAAGCTGCAATAGGGGTCGTTGCGGCTGGTCACCAACGTGCTTTGAAAGGGTAGGCGCTCACGCACGATGGGACGCCAACTGAACAAGGCGTGCTGCATTTCTGGACGCTCCACGTCGCCTGGCGCTACCAGCAAAGCAGCGTGTACCCGCTCGGTGTGCTGAGAATGTGCGGCCCACGCAGCCACCAAAATGCAGCCTAGGCTGTGGGCAACCAGCACCACCTCGTCGTGGTCCAACACAGCCTCTTCGAGTTGCGCCATCCAGTCGCCGCGCAACGGAAACGACCAGTCATGCTGGGCCACGCGGGTGTAGCCATGCTGGGCCTCCCACAGGCTTTGCCAGTGATCTGGCCCGCTGTTGTGCCAGCCAGGCAATAAAAGGACGGTGGGCATGTTGGGGCTTGGACTCACAGCGTCTGAACGCGCGCAACCATCTCTTGCGCAAAGTCTACAAAGGCTTGGCTGCCCTTGGCGGACGGGTCAAAAACCACGCCCGGCAGGCCATAACTCGGTGCTTCTGCCAAGCGCACATTGCGCGGAATGACGGCGTTGAACACTTTGTCGCCAAAGTGGTCCTTGAGTTGGTCGCTCACCTGCTGCTGCAAGGTGATGCGGGGGTCAAACATGACACGCAACAAGCCGATGATTTTGAGCTCATGGTTCAGGTTGGCGTGCACCTGCTTGATGGTGTTGACCAAGTCGGTCAGCCCTTCAAGCGCAAAGTATTCACACTGCATCGGCACGATCACGCCGTGGGCCGAGCACAAGCCATTGAGTGTCAGCATGGACAACGAAGGCGGACAATCGATCAGCACGAAGTCATAGTCTTGGGCGACTGTCGCCAAGGCTTGCTTGAGGCGGTTTTCGCGGTTTTCCAGCCCCACCAACTCCACTTCGGCACCCGCCAAGTCGCGGTTGGCGCCCAACACGTCATAGGTTGGCACCTTGGCGCGCGCACCGTCGTCGCCCCAGTTGCTTCGCACACGCGCCTCGGCAATGCTGGCCGAGTCCAACAACACGTCATACACCGAGAGCGTGAGTTGGCGCTTGTCGATGCCCGAGCCCATGGTGGCATTGCCCTGCGGATCCAAGTCCACCATCAACACGCGCTGCCCGACAGAGGCCAAGCCCGCAGCCAAATTCACTGTGGTGGTGGTTTTGCCAACGCCACCTTTTTGGTTGGCGACACAGAAGATTTTGGCCATGGGAGCTTTCAAAAAGAAGACGTTTACTTAGACAGGGCCAGTTTCAGGCCAAAACCAATCAGCAGCAGACCGGCAATTTTGTTGAGCAGGGTAGAGACCACGGCGCTGGCGCGCACACGCGCCGCCAAAAAATGGGCCAACACAACCACCACCAAACCATAGAGAAAGGTCAGCGCGGCAATGGTGGCCGCCATGACGGCAAAGGTCACCCAACCTTGATGCACGGTGGGGTCGACAAACAACGGGAAGAACGCCATGTAAAACACAATCGCTTTAGGGTTGAACAGGGTAATGACAAATGCTTGCCGCAAATAATGGCGCGGCTTGAGTTCGAGCACAGGCGCGTCACCCGGTTTGGCGCTGAGCAACTTGGCGCCCAGCCAAATCAAATAAATCGAGCCCGCCCACTGAACGGCGTAAAACACGCTGGGGTTGGTCAGCAATAAGGCCGCCACACCGGCAACCGCCAGCCACAGCAGCGCCTGGTCGCCCACGATCACACCCAAGGTGGCCGCCAAGCCCGCACGGATGCCGCCCTTGGCGGTTGCAGTTAACAACGCCAAGTTGCCAGGGCCGGGAATAGCCAAAAACACAATGATGGCCACGACAAACGCGCCGTAGTCCGACACACCGAACATGCAAGCCTCAAAACAGGGGGGTGGGGGAGGGAGTTTAACCGCGCATCCAAACGATACAGCGCTCGGCGTCTAGGCCCGGCACGGTCAATGGTTCCACGTGAAACACTTTGACGTGATCCGGCAAGGCCTGCATCTCCGACGCAGGGCGCTTGCCCTTCATGGCCAGCCACACGCCATCAGGCGCTAGCGCCCCGGCCGTCCAGGCGGTGAAGTCGAGCAAGGAAGCAAAGGCGCGGGAGCACACCACGTCAAACGGATCGGTCAAGGTTTCGACCCGGGCATGGAGACCACGCAAATTGGGCAGGCGTAAACTGACGGCCACCTGCTGGACAAAGGCCGCTTTTTTGCCCACGGTGTCGACGCAAGTCACCGACACCTCGGGGCAGGCGATGGCGATCACCACCCCCGGCAAACCAGCACCAGCGCCCACGTCCAACAAGCGATAGCGCGTCTGCGAAACAGCGGATGATGCGACTTGGGGCAGGGCTGGCGCAAACCTCTCGGCTCGCGCCAACTGCGCCAACTCACGACGCAGCGGCGGCACCACCGCCAAGCTATCCAACAAATGGTGCGTCAACATTTCTTGCGCATCGCGAACCGCCGTGAGGTTGTAGACCTTGTTCCACTTGGCAATCAAGTCCATGTAGGCCAAGAGTTGCGCCTGCGCCGCCTCATCCAAAGACAAGCCCAACCCAACCAAGCCTTGGCGCAAAGCGCCCGACAAGGAATGTCCCATGGTCAGGCCGCCGCCACGTCAGACGGCTCTGCGGTCGGCGCCTCTGGCACAAAGCCCTTGACGCGGGCGCGCTTGAGGTGGATCAACAACAAGGAAATCGCCGCAGGGGTGATGCCCGAGAGGCGCGAGGCCTGCCCCAAGGTTTCGGGGCGGAAGCGGGTGAGCTTTTGTCGTACCTCGATCGAGAGTGCCGTCACCTGGCTGTAGTCCAGCGCATCGGGGAGTTGGAGATTTTCATAGTGGGCCGCACGCTGCACCTCGTCACGCTGGCGGTCGATGTAGCCCGAATATTTGGCGGCAATTTCCACCTGCTCCACCACCGAGCGCGTGGTTTCACGTGAAACATCGTCACCCGCCAAACCGGCCACCAACTCAGGACTTTGGAAGCGGCCACCATCCAGCGACATCAGCGCGTCGTAGCTCACATCCGGGCGGCGCAACAAATCGGCCAAGCTGTGCTCGTGCTCAATGGCCTTGCCCAGCACCCGCTCAGACTCGGCGGGCGCCAGGTTGCGCGGATTGACCCAAGCCGACTTGAGGCGCTCTGTTTCACGTGAAACAGCGTCGCGCTTGCGGCTGAAGGCCTCCCAGCGCGCGTCATCCACCAAGCCCATGTGGCGACCGATTTCGGTCAAGCGCATGTCGGCATTGTCTTCGCGCAACTGCAAGCGGAACTCGGCTCGGCTGGTGAACATGCGGTAAGGCTCGGTCACACCCTTGGTGGTCAGGTCATCGACCAACACGCCCAAATAGGCCTGGTCACGCCCGGGCGTCCAAGCGCCGCCAAAGTCGTTGGCAAGGCCTGCCAAGGCGCGACATTGCAGGGCTGCGTTGATGCCGGCGAAGAGGCCTTGGGCTGCTGCCTCTTCGTAGCCCGTGGTGCCGTTGATTTGGCCGGCAAAGAACAAGCCGCTAATGGCACGGGTTTCAAAGCTGCGCTTGAGCTCACGCGGGTCAAAGTAGTCGTATTCGATGGCATACCCTGGTCGAATGATGTGGGCGTTTTCCAGCCCTTTCATGGAACGCACCAGCTCATACTGAATGTCAAAAGGCAAGCTGGTCGAGATGCCGTTGGGGTAGTACTCGTGGGTGGTCAGGCCCTCGGGCTCGAGAAAAATCTGGTGGCTGTCTTTGTCGGCAAAGCGGTTGATTTTGTCTTCCACGCTGGGGCAATAGCGTGGCCCCACGCCTTCGATCTTGCCGGTGAACATGGGGCTGCGGTCAAAGCCAGAGCGGATGATGTCGTGGGTGCGCGCATTGGTGTGGGTGATCCAGCACGGCATGTGCTGAGGGTGCATCACCGCACGCCCCATGAAGCTGAACACCGGCACCTCGCCGGGCAAACCGCCGGGCATGCCATCGCCCGGCTGTTCGGCACATTGGCTAAAGTCAATGGTGCGGCCGTCCAGACGCGGGGGC
>CAIMWY010000128.1 GCA_903845315.1 uncultured Burkholderiales bacterium | reverse complement strand
TGAGCTCTATCCAAGCGGCTATAGCGGCCCCATACTCGACTGGCCGCGCTACAAACGAAACGAAGAAACCGCATCGGAAGTCAAAGAGTTGCGTGCCAACTATGCGGCATTGCTGAGCATGTGTGACGACTATTTTGGTCGCCTGATGGACTACATGGATCTGAACGACATGTGGAAAGACACCACGGTGGTGGTGACCACCGACCATGGTTTTCTGTTAGCCGAGCACGACTGGTGGGGCAAAAATCGCATGCCTTTTTTCAATGAAATTTCTCACATTCCACTGATGATTGCGCACCCGGCCTTCGCACACAAAGCTGGACAGCGCAGGCAGGCCCTGACTCAGACGACCGACCTCATGCCAACATTGTTGGAGCTGCATGGCGTGCAAGCCCCGGCGACGGTTGAGGGACACTCACTGTTAGCCCTGCTAGAGCAAGACACAAAGCTGCGTGATGCCGCGCTGTACGGTATGTTTGGAGCTGGCACCAACATCACAGATGGTCGCTACACCTATTTTCGCTATCCGCAAGACATGACAAAGCAGGATTTGTACGAATACACCTTGATGCCCATGCACTTGAAATCCATGTTTGCTGTTGCCGATCTTGCGCAAGCAGAATTGGCACGAGGTTTCAATTTCACGCAAGGCGTTCCATTGCTCAAAGTACCAGCCCGTCGCAATGCCAAAGGTCAACCCGTTGGGCATACGGGTCAAGGAAGCGGTTATGAAGACACGACCACTGTGCTTTTTGATCTTCACAATGACCCTGATCAGTTAAATCCAATCCGTGATGAAGAAGTGGAAACTCGCCTGATGACTCAAATAGATCAGTTGATGCGAAAAAATGACGCACCACCCGAGGCCTTTTTAAGGCTGGGGCTGGAGGCGCCGCGGTAGGTGGAAACAACCTGCGCATGATAAAGTGATGTTTCCTCAAAGGGTTACACGATGAAGTTTGCAATGAGTGCTCGAGCCTTGGCACCTCCAGATGAACACAATTTGCAGAAGCTTGAAGCCCGGTTGCGAAAAGATCTGGCCTGCTTGTGCCTGCCAGCCAAGCGATGGGTACCACCAAGCAAGGTTGATGGCCATGAGGTACTGAATGTGGTTATTGTGGGTGGAGGCATGTCTGGCTTAGCATTGAGCGCTAGCCTTTTACACCTTGGCATAGAGGCGCCCTTGGTTGAGCGTGCACCGGAAGGTTTTGAAGGGCCTTGGTCCACCACCGCTCGCATGGAGACGCTCCGTTCGCCAAAAGAGCTGACCGGGCCTGCCCTAGGCTTTGCCGCGCTGACCTTTAACGCTTGGTTCGAAGCACAGTTTGGACAGGCGGCCTGGGCCGCTTTGGACAAGATTCCGCGTCTTCAATGGGCAGACTATTTGCATTGGTACCGAAAGGTCCTCGGACTCGATGTGCGCAACCTGCAGCGCGTGGTGAAGATACATACCCGTTCGGACGGGGTCGTTCAGTTAGACATGGCTGATGATGCCAATGCGGGCCGCCCCTACCGTTTACTAGCTCGCCACGTGGTGCTCGCCACTGGGCGTGATGGCTTGGGTGGGCCATGGGTGCCTGCATGGGCGCACGAAATTCCGCGCGATCGTTGGGTGCATTCAGGTGAAGTCTGGGACGGCGACAGGTTTCGCGACCAGCGCGTGGCAGTGATTGGCGGCGGTGCTTCCGCAATGGATGTGGCAGCCACGGCCCTGGAAGCAGGTGCCACTCGGGTGGACTTGCTGATTCGCCGTAACGACTTGCCTCGCATCAACAAGGGCAAAGGTAGCAGCAACCCTGGCATGGCACAAGGCTTTTGCACGCTGCCTGACGACTGGAAATGGCGCTTTCGGCACTACCTCAATGTGCAACAGGTTCCTCCACCGCATGGCAGCACGCTGCGGGTGTCAGCCCACAGAAATGCCTACTTTCATC
>CAIMWY010000127.1 GCA_903845315.1 uncultured Burkholderiales bacterium | reverse complement strand
TTGACCTCATGGATGAACGGTGAGTTCGAAGCTGATTATGGCAGGAAAAAAGCCCGTGATTGTTGCAATCGAGGGGCTAAGTGGATGAGCTTTTAAAAACAGCTCAGAAAAATCAAGCCAATTGTTGGTCGATGAAGGCGGTCAATTGTGCTTTGCTCATGGCGCCGACTTTGGTAGCGGCCAGTTGCCCGCCTTTGAACAACATCAGCGTGGGAATGCCACGGATGCCAAATTTGGCTGGGATGTCACGGTTCTCGTCTACGTTCATCTTGGCGATTTGGAGTTTGCCCGCGTAGGCAGCAGAAACTTCGTCCAAGATGGGGGCGATCATCTTGCAGGGACCGCACCATTCTGCCCAGTAGTCGACCAAAACTGGTTTGTCGGCTTGCAATACGTCGGCTTCAAAGGTGGTGTCGGTGATGTGTTTGATCAGATCGCTTGCCATTGTGGTTCCCTCTCTAAGTTGGCGATAACGCTACAGTTAGGGCATTGTGGCAGAAAGCAAGTAACCTGATGAAAACTCTGAACATTGATGTGATCTCTGATGTGGTGTGTCCTTGGTGTTTTGTGGGCAAGCGCAGATTAGAGGGCGCGCTCGCCTTGTGGGCCGCTGAGTATCCCGATGTGGTGCCATACGTGCGCTGGCACACGTTTCAACTCAATCCCGAGATGGCTCCCCAGGGCATTGACCGCGAAACTTATGTGCGCACCAAGTTTGGCGATCGAGCCGACTCTGTGTATGACCGTGTGACGGGTGTGGGGCATGAGGTGGGTATTGCGTTTGAGTTTGACCGCATTGCGCGTCAACCCAATACCCTTGTGCCGCATAGTTTGATTGCAGCCGCAGAGCCCGGCCTTGAACAGGAGCGCATGGTGGAAGCTTTGTTTCAAAGTTACTTTTTAGATGGACGTGACTTGACCAACCCAGACGTACTGCAAGGTATCGCGGACGCTGCTGGTCTTGATCCGGAATTGGCGCATCAAGCGATTCATGACCCCGCTGTGCATGCACAAACCGCCGCGTGCGATAAAGAAGCTCGTGACATGGGTGTGAGTGGTGTGCCGTTCTTTATTTTCAATGGTCGTGTAGGCGTGTCGGGTGCGCATGAGAGCCAGAGCTTGTTGCAAGCCATGCGCGAATCCTTGCAAGAAAAGGAGTAATTGCGTATGTCCGATCGTTCATCAGATTTAGTGCGCACGGTGGTTCTGCGTGAATTGGAAGACGGTGTCCGTCATGACGCTTTGTGGTTGCAAGCTTTGGCAGAGGAAAAGCTCGATCATGACAAAGCACGTAATCGATACATCACTTTGCGATGCCAAGCTTTGCAGTCGGATGTCAAAGGTCTATTGGTCAAGCAAATTCGTGGGGCCATTGCCGAGGACGACAGAAGCAAAAACAAAGGATTGGCAGACTTTTTGAGTCAACGCGATCTCTCTAAGATCAAGCGCTGACGGGTGCAATGCACCTCATTCGAATGGGTGTGATCGATAAGGTGAGCGCTCTGCCAAGTGTTCAATGTAGCCGTCAACACCAGCCGTTTCCCTTTCTAGGAACCGCGCCACGGCGTCTGAGAATGCAGGGTGTGCCAACCAATGCGCACTAAAGGTGGTGACTGGCATGAGTGCACGTGCCATTTTGTGCTCGCCTTGCGCGCCACCCTCAAAGCGGCCCACGCCATTTTCAATGCACCATGTCAGGGGCTGGTAATAACAGGCCTCAAAGTGCAAGCAGTCCACGCGTTCCAGGGTCCCCCAGTAGCGACCGTATGCCACAGCCTCGGGTGTCCCTAGGCCTTGAATGGCGATCAAGCTGCAGGCGATGGGGCGTTGCTCGCGTTCTGCAATGAAGATCAGCCAGTTGTGGGGCATGTCGCGTTGCATGGCCATAAAAAATGCACGGCTTAGATAGGGCGCGTTGCCATGTTCAAGGTAAGTGCGTTCATAGCATTGGTAGAAAAAATCCCATTCTTGGGTTTGAATTTCCGACCCCTGTAGGTGGCGAAATGAGACGCCAGCATCTGACACGCGACGACGCTCTTGCTTGATCTTTTTGCGTTTTTCTTGGTTGAGGCTGGCTAAAAATGCATCAAAGGTCGCAAAACCCTGATTTCGCCAATGGAACTGCACGGATTGGCGTTGCAAGAAGCCTAGGGCGTGACAGGCTGCACGGTCAGCTGGGCTAGTGAATAGTAAATGCAAGGAAGACAAGCCCCGCGTTTGGCATAGTGAAAGGCAGGCTTGTAACAAGGAAAGGCGGGACTGTGCATCAATCGCCAGCAGTCGGGCGCTTGGAACAGGGGTAAAAGGCAATGCGGACAGGGCCTTGGGGTAGTAATTCAGGCCGTGATCTGCATAGGCTTTGGCCCAAGCCCAGTCAAACACGTATTCGCCGTAGGAGTGGTCTTTGAGGTAAAGGGCGCAACCCGCGACCAAGGTGCTACCCTGCCAAAGGGTGACAAACTGGGGGTGCCAGCCAGTGTCGGGGGTGGCGCTGCCACTGGTGTGCAGCGCCGCTAGATAGGCGTGTTGCATGAAGGGTGAGGGCGTGTCTTGCTGGCTGCAGAGGTTGTCCCAGGCAGCGGGCGCGATCTCAAGTGGGTTGTCAAACACGCGAATGACATAATCATGCCGCTGTTTTGCTCTGTTTTCTGTGGACTGTGTACCTGTTTCCATGAACCTCAAACTCTGTGTCGCTCAGTTAAATTTTGTCGTTGGTGACATGGCTGGAAATGCCCAAAAAATCATTGCCTGTGCCCAAGATGCTTATGCACAAGGTGCACGGTTGGTGCTGACGCCTGAACTTTCGTTGTGCGGTTATGCGGCGGAAGATTTGTTTTTACGTCCTTCATTCATCGCAGGCTGTGATGATGCCTTGAAAACGGTGACCCATGAGCTGGCCGGGTTAAAAGGCTTGCATGTGGTGGTGGGGCACCCAAGTGGGGACGACCAACGAACCCGGTCTGTGTCTGTGCAGCGACGCTTCAACATGGCCAGCGTGGTTTGCGAAGGTGCAGTGGTCGCCCGTTATGCCAAGCGTGAACTCCCAAATTACCAAGTGTTTGACGAACGACGTTATTTCACCCCGGGCAAAGATACTTGCGTATTTGAGGTAGAAGGTATTCGTGTGGGCCTGCTGATTTGTGAGGATGCTTGGTTTGACGCGCCTGCCTCACAGGCCAAGGCAGCAGGCGCGCAAGTTTTGGCTGTGATCAATGCTTCGCCCTTCCATGTGGGCAAAGGTGACGAGCGTGAACAGGCCATGCGTGTGCGTGTGCAAACCACGGGATTGCCTTTGGTCTATGCCCATTTGGTGGGTGGGCAAGATGAGGTGGTGTTTGAGGGCCGCTCCTTTGCGCTGAATGCGGATGGTCGTGTTGCTGCACGTGCGATGGGGTTTGTTGAGGAAGCCTTGGTTCTGGAGGTTTCTGGGGATAAGGGGTTGAAATGTTGTGGTCCGGTGGCTGCCCAGGGCTCGTTCGAGGCTGATTTGTGGCATGCCTTGGTGTTGGGCGTACGTGACTATGTGGGCAAGAACGGCTTTCCTGGAGTCCTGCTAGGGCTCTCAGGCGGCATCGATTCGGCTTTGGTATTGGCTATTGCAGTAGATGCTTTGGGCGCTGGAAAAGTTCGCGCGGTCATGATGCCTTCGCCCTATACCGCCGAAATCAGCTGGATTGACGCGCAGGACATGGCGCATCGCTTGGGCGTGCGCTATCAAGAGCTGTCGATCGTGCCGGAATTTGAGGCATTTTTGAGTTCGCTCAGAGCTGACTTTGAAGGCACAAGCCTTGATGCGACGGAAGAAAATATCCAAGCGCGCATTCGCGGTACTTTATTGATGGCTTTATCCAATAAATTTGGCTCCATCGTTTTGACGACCGGCAACAAGAGTGAGATGGCGACAGGCTATTGCACGCTGTACGGAGATATGGCGGGTGGTTTTGCTGTGATCAAAGACGTGGCCAAAACGCTGGTGTTCAAATTAGCCCACTGGCGCAATGCGCACGATCCTTTTGGCACGGGATCTCAGCCGATTCCTGAGCGCATCATCACACGGCCTCCAAGTGCTGAATTACGCCCTGACCAAAAAGACCAAGACAGCTTGCCGCCCTATGAGGTTTTAGACGAGATCGTTTCGCGTTTCATGGAAAACGACCAAAGTTCAGACCATATTGTGGCTGCAGGTTTTGATCCGGCTGATGTCGATAAGGTCACTCGCTTGATCCGGTTGAACGAATACAAACGTCGCCAATCACCGGTAGGTATTCGTGTGACGCACCGCAGTTTCGGTAAAGATTGGCGTTATCCTATTACCAACAAGTTTCGTGCCTAAAGGCAAGATTTTTTTCGAATATTCAAGGACTGACCATGAAGCAAATTACTGCCGTTATCAAACCATTCAAACTTGAAGAGGTACGTGAGGCCTTGGCTGAATGCGGTGTGACCGGGTTGACGGTGACCGAGGTGAAGGGGTTTGGTCGCCAAAAAGGGCATACTGAGTTGTACCGAGGCGCTGAATATGTCGTGGATTTTTTACCCAAAGTGAAGGTCGAGGTTGTGGTGAAGTCTGCTGATGTTGAGCTATGTGTGGACGCCATCGTGCGGGCTGCGCGTACCGGCAAGATCGGTGACGGCAAAATCTTCATCACATCGGTTGAACGTGTGGTTCGAATTCGCACCGGCGAACTCGATGAAACTGCGATTTAACTCACAGCGCCTCTAGTTTTGCCTCAGGCGTAAAGCCTGCTGCTTGCACAAGTTCACGCAGCAAAGCCGAGGGCTCACTGCCGATGCGTATCAAGTCCATCTGCCAATCGCTTAAAAATCCTTGTGCGACGCTGTTGCTGGCAAATTGCAATAAACCGTTGTAATAGCCTTCGGTGTTAAGAATGCCAATGGGTTTGTCGTGGTAGCCCAGTTGGCGCCAAGTCCAGACTTCAAAAAACTCTTCAAACGTGCCAATTCCTCCGGGTAAAGCAAGGAATACATCCGAGCGTTCGGCCATCATTTTTTTTCGCTCGTGCATGGTGTCAACCACATGCAGTTCGTTGCAAGCTGTTCGGGTGTTTTCTTTGGTTTGAAGTGCTTTTGGAATGATGCCTACTACGCGTCCCCCTGAATCTGAGGTTGCTTGCGCAACCAATCCCATCAATCCGTTGTTGCCACCGCCATACACCAATTGGCCTTGGTGGTGGCCTATCCATTGGCCAACGTCCCTTGCAACTTGCGCGAAAGCGGGCGACAGCCCGCTGCGTGATCCACAGTAGACGCAAACTGAAAAAGCAGGTGAGTTGGTCATGAAAGAAAGTAGGGAAATAAGGCGGCCGTCCAAACGCCAATGCATAGCAATACGCTAAGCAGCACCGCAGCGCTACCCATGTCTTTGGCGCGTTTTGCGAGTTCGTGCCATTCAGGGCCAATGCGGTCGATGGCAGATTCAATGCCCGTGTTGAGCAACTCCACCACCATGACCAAAATGACAGTGCCGACAAGCAGCGCTGTTTCAACCCAAGTTTGGCCTATCCAAAACGACAGAGGTAGCAAGACAATAGATATGAGGGCTTCTTGTTTGAACGCCTTTTCATCCCAAGCTGCGCGCAAACCGCTGAGTGAATAACCCAAGGCGTGCCATAGACGGTTCAGTCCAGTTCTGTTTTTTTGTGGATTGGTGTCCATGATCTTAACTTTAACCGTTCAAGTCGACGTGCTGACCAAGCGAGTGCCAGCCCAGATGTCGTGCCAAAACTGCCCCTGCGCTTGAAATCGGCTTGTCAACGCCCAAACCATCACCCAGCCTAAGGAAAACACCAAGGTTTCTGCGCCAGTCAAGTCATAAGGCGCGAGGACAGCCAAAGGGGGAAGAAACCAAATCCAACTGAGCAGGTAACGCCAAAACGCCCGCATTTGGGTCAACTGCTGTCCTTGCGCATCCACCAAGCAAACATGCCAAGTTTTCATGGCCAAGGTCTGCCCTTTGTGGCCGAACCAGGTGAAATAGATAGCGAAAATCAAGAATAGAAATGCCTGTAAACCATGGCGGTTGTCGAGTGCATGTCGTGTTTGACTCAGTGTGCTGAATAGATAACCAGAAATAAATACCACACCAAAAAGAAGCAAGCCTTCATAGAGCCAGCATGCCAGTCGCCTGAGCAAATGAGGCGCCTGCAAATGGTTGGGGTCGACGCAAGCCATCGGCCCTGTCATTGGGATGTAACCGGGCTCTCAGGCGTAGAAGTGGGAGCCGGATTTAAGGTGGCTGCTGCAGTGCTGGGCAGTAGTGGTGGTAGCAAGGTGGTGGGCGCTGCTTGCTGGCTATCAATGCGTGGCAAGGGCTTGTTGCCAGAGCTCGAAATTGGGGGGGCTGCCAGTTTATTGGATGAGACGGGTTTGACGGCGGGTGCAGCACCTAACGTTGGTGCGGGTTGTTGCGTGGCTAGTTTTTGTTTGGCTTCAGGACTGAGGGCTTGGTAAGCCTCCCATTTGGTGCGCTTTTCGTCTTGAGGGAGTTGCTTGACATCAGCAAAATTCAATCGAGCCAGCGTTCGTTGCTGAGGGCTGAGCGCTGCCCATTCACGCATGCGACCCTGGACTATGAATTTTTCTTCGTTTGAGAGCTGGGAAAAGTTTTGTGAAATCGCTAACCATTTGCGCTTGTGCGGCTGCGTCATGGTAGGCCAAAGCTGCGAAAGTGGGGTCAATGCTTGCTGTTGAGTTGGAGTCAAGTCTTGCCAGTATGGCTTTAAGCTGATATCTGGACGCGTGGTTTGCATTGGCACGTTTGTTTGCGCGAATGAATCGACCCAAACCATGCTCAGCACAGCAAATAAGTGTGCAAACAGGCAAGCGGAGATTCTGAAAGGCAATTGCATGAGTTCTTAATCTCTGGGAGTGTTTGGCATTTCAGTGGCTAGTGGGGTCTTTAAAAATTGCAAGAAACCAGGGTCTGCGTAAGCACTGGGGGGTAAGTCGTCACTCAACATGGCCGAATCAACCTCAGCCAATTCGCTCGCGCGGTTGTCATCCAAAATATTTTGTATCAGTGCAAGACCTGCGACTAAGGCGAGCAAGGGCAAGACAGAAGCCATTCGACTCCACAAATTAAGGCCTTCATCGCCAAAGTGGAGCATGCCCACGCCACCTTGGGTGCTGACTTGCATTCGTGGTTGCATGCTCAGTCGCGCTGATACAGCGCGGTTTCTGGCAGCTCGCAGTCGCTCGCTGATGTCGTGGGGAAGATCATGATTGGCCTCGTTCAATCGGCAAGCGATGGCAAGCCCCAGTTGGTCTTGGGTGGGATTGATTGATTTAGTCATGGTCGTAGCCCCTTGGCGGTGAGTGCTTTACTGAGAGATTGAATGGCTCGCGAACAATGTGTTTTAACGCTCCCTTCCGAACAACCCATAGCAGCAGCTGTCTCAGAAACGTCTAAGTCCTCCCAATAACGCAGCAGGAAGGCTTCTCGTTGACGAAGCGGGAGATTTTGTATTTCTTCTTCAATTTCTCGCACATTTGCGGTGCTGGCGAAGTTATCTTCGGCACTTTGGGTCTTCTGAGATTCATTTTCTGAGCTTACAGACTCCAAAATGTCAAATTCGCCATCATCATGGCCGGATTCAAAGTCACTGAAGTTACTGAATACAGCTCGGCGGGTTTTATTTCGCCTGAACCAGTCCAACGTGGTGTTGGAGAGGATGCGTTGAAACAGCATAGGCAATTCATTGACTGGCTTATCCCCGTAGTGCTCTGCAAGTTTCATCATGCTGTCTTGCACAATGTCGAGCGCTGCCTCCTCGTCCCGCACGTGATAGACCGAGCGTTTGAAGGCCCGTTTTTCAACACTTTGCAGAAAATCTGAGAGTTCTTTTTCGGATGCCACTGTCTGAGCATTTGGATGATAAGTAGGAAGTAATTATGGCATTTGATGTTGACTGATGTGGTGTTTGATCAAAAGTTATCAGCACTTGATGCCATAATCAAAGGTTGCAATTCGACAGAAAAAGGCAAACGGGTCTCGGCTCGACGCGAGTACATCAAGGCGTCTATGGCCGAAGGCCCAAAGTTTCGACGCAGCCCCACAAAGGCGAGTGAAGAAGCACCCCAGGTTTTTCGTTGACGAAATTCACTCAGGTTAATCATGGATAAAAAACAAGTGCAAGCAAATGCCACTGCTTTGACGGATGGAAACCCCACGGAATTGATGGGCTCTGAAATCCTTGTGAAGGCGCTTCAGGCTGAGAATGTGAAGTACATCTGGGGTTACCCGGGTGGTTCTGTCCTCTACATTTACGATGCTTTGTACAAGCAAGACACGATGCAGCATGTCTTGGTGCGTCACGAACAGGCGGCAGTCCATGCTGCAGACGGGTATGCCCGTGCCACGGGTGAAGTGGGTGTGGCATTGGTAACCTCAGGCCCTGGTGTGACCAATGCAGTTACGGGAATTGCTACCGCTTACATGGACAGCATTCCGATGGTCATCATCACCGGACAAGTTCCTACCCATGCCATTGGGCTTGACGCTTTTCAGGAATGCGACACGGTTGGTATCACGCGCCCCATCGTCAAGCACAACTTTTTGGTGAAAGATCCACGTGATTTAGCAACCATCATGAAAAAGGCTTTCCACATCGCTCGCAGCGGGCGTCCCGGTCCTGTGGTGGTTGATATTCCAAAAGATGTGTCGTTCAAGAAGGCTGTGTATGAAGGGTACCCAGCTGATGTACAAATGCGCTCTTACAACCCTGTTCGCAAAGGGCATGGCGGTCAAATTCGTAAGGCACTCCAATTGTTGATGGCTGCAAAGCGGCCCTACATCTATACGGGTGGTGGCGTGCTGCTGAGCAACGCTTCAGCAGAACTACGCAGCTTGGTTGACATGCTCGGTTATCCCTGCACCAATACCTTGATGGGATTGGGTGCCTACCCGGCGAGTGATCCTAAGTTTTTGGGCATGCTGGGTATGCATGGCACCATTGAAGCCAACAACGCGATGCAAAACTGTGACGTATTGTTGGCGGTTGGCGCCCGTTTTGATGACCGGGTGATTGGTAACCCCAAGCACTTTGCGCAAAACGAGCGAAAAATAATTCATATTGATATAGATCCCTCAAGTATTTCCAAGCGCGTCAAAGTGGATATCCCCATCGTGGGCGATGTCAAAGACGTGTTGACAGAAATGATGGAGATGGTCAAAGAGGCCGGGCTTAAGCCTGACGCCAATGCTCTGGGGGCTTGGTGGGACACTATCAATGGGTGGCGCAAGCGTGATTGCTTGAAATATGACCGATCCAATTCCAGCGTGATCAAGCCGCAGTATGTGATTGAGACGCTGCACCAAATGACCAAAGGAACGGACACCTACATCACCTCCGATGTGGGGCAGCACCAAATGTGGGCGGCTCAGTACTATGGATTTGATGAGCCACGCCGTTGGATCAATTCGGGTGGTTTAGGAACGATGGGTGTGGGCATTCCTTACGCGATGGGCATCAAGCTGGCTAAGCCTGACAGCGAGGTGTTTTGTGTCACGGGTGAGGGCTCGGTGCAAATGTGTATCCAAGAACTCTCCACCTGCTTGCAGTACAACACACCCATCAAGATCATGGCGTTGAACAACCGGTACTTAGGAATGGTGCGTCAGTGGCAAGAGATCGAATACTCCGGTCGTTACAGCAGCAGTTATATGGATGCGCTGCCCGATTTCGTCAAACTGGCTGAGGCTTATGGCCATGTAGGGATGTTGATTGAGCGTCCAGAGGATGTTGAGCCGGCTTTGCGCGAAGCGCGCAAACTCAAAGACCGCACGGTGTTCATGGATTTCAGAACGGACCCCACCGAGAACGTTTTCCCGATGGTTCAGGCCGGCAAGGGTATTACCGAAATGCTGCTTGGCAGCGAAGATCTTTGATCGGTGAAAAGGCAACATGAAACACATCATTTCCCTGATGCTAGAAAACGAACCCGGTGCCTTGTCACGCGTGGTGGGCTTGTTTTCAGCCCGTGGCTACAACATTGAATCGTTGACCGTGGCTCCCACGGAAGACGCGAGTTTGTCTCGCATGACCATCCAGACCCATGGTTCTGATGATGTGATCGAGCAAATCACCAAGCACTTGAATCGTTTGATTGAGGTTGTCAAGGTTGTCGACTTGACCGAAGGCGCTTATACCGAGCGTGAGCTCATGCTGGTCAAAGTGCGTGCGGTCGGTAAAGAACGCGAAGAAATGAAGCGCATGGCAGATATCTTTCGCGGCCGCATCATTGATGTGACCGAGAAGAGTTACACCGTTGAATTGACGGGCGACCAGTCCAAGAACGATGCGTTCTTAGAAGCGATAGACCGCAGTGCAATTCTTGAAACTGTTCGTACAGGTGCGTGTGGTATTGGCCGCGGCGAACGCATTTTACGTGTTTGATTTTCAACCATTCCAAAAAATTTTTTAGGAGAGACCATGAAGGTTTATTACGACAAAGACTGTGACTTGAGCCTGATCAAAGGCAAAACTGTAGCCATCATTGGTTATGGCTCACAAGGACACGCCCATGCACAAAATTTGAATGACAGCGGCGTTAAAGTCGTTGTTGGTCTGCGTAAAGGTGGTGCTTCTTGGGACAAAGTTGGTAAAGCCGGCTTGACCGTGATGGAGGTCAACGATGCAGTGAAAACCGCTGACGTAGTCATGATTTTGCTGCCCGATGAGCAAATCGGTGAGGTTTACACCAACAACGTTGCGCCCAATATCAAGCAAGGTGCATCCTTGGCATTTGCTCATGGCTTCAATGTGCATTACAACCAGGTCATTCCTCGTGCCGACTTGGACGTATGGATGGTGGCCCCTAAGGCGCCAGGACATACGGTTCGTAGTACCTACACACAAGGTGGTGGCGTGCCTCATTTGGTCGCCTTGCATCAAGATCGCAGTGGCAAGGCCCGCGATTTAGCGTTGAGCTATGCCATGGCCAATGGCGGCGGCAAGGCCGGCATTATTGAAACCAATTTCAAAGAAGAAACCGAAACTGACTTGTTTGGCGAACAAGCCGTCTTGTGCGGTGGTGCTGTGGAGTTGCTCAAAATGGGCTTCGAAACTTTGGTTGAAGCTGGTTACGCACCAGAAATGGCATATTTTGAATGCTTGCACGAGCTCAAGTTGATCGTTGACTTGATCTATGAAGGCGGCATTGCCAACATGAATTACTCGATCTCAAACAACGCAGAGTTTGGCGAATATGTAACAGGCCCCGAGGTCATCAATGAGCAATCACGTGCGGCTATGCGAAATGCATTGAAACGCATTCAAAACGGTGACTATGCCAAGATGTTCATTCAAGAAGGTCGACTTAACTATCCGAGCATGACGGCTCGTCGTCGTAACACCGCGGATCACCAGATTGAAGTGGTGGGTGGTCAGCTACGCGCCATGATGCCCTGGATTGCTAAAAATAAACTGGTTGATCAAACACGTAACTGATGATTTTTGATCTCTGAAAAAGGCCACTGTGTGGCCTTTTTCTTTTGATGCGTGCCATCTTCTTCCATTTACACTCAGTGATTATTTCTATGGAGCCAGACCGCATGTCGGACCCACACGATCGCGCCGAGGATGACGTTCCTCGCAAACCCAGAAAGGGCATTTATGTATTGCCCAACTTATTTACGCTTGCTGCACTATTCGGAGGTTTTTATGCCATTGTCATGGCCATGAATGATCGCTTTGAAATGGCTGCAATAGGGGTATTTTGTGCCATGGTGCTCGATAGCCTAGATGGTCGAGTGGCCCGAATGACCAATACCCAAAGTGCATTTGGTGAGCAAATGGATTCTTTGGCGGACATGGTGTCTTTTGGTGCTGCTCCTGCTTTGATTTCTTATGAGTGGGCCCTCAAAGGTGTTGGCCGATGGGGTTGGGTGGCTGCTTTTGTGTACATATCTTGTGCTGCGCTTCGCTTGGCCAGATTCAATGTCAACACGGCAGTAGTGGATCGTCGATTTTTTCAAGGCTTACCTTCCCCCGCTGCAGCCGCACTCGTGATGGGTTTTATTTGGTTGATGAATGAGATGGGATACCAAGGTGCAGAAGTTGTCTGGCCAATGTTCGGGATGTGCTTGTATTCCGGTTTGACGATGGTCACCAATGTGCCCTTTTACAGTTTCAAAGATGTGCAAATGAAGAAAAGTGTGCCATTTGCCGTTATCGTGATGTTGGCCTTGGTGATCGCCGTGATCAATATTCATCCCCCCATTGTTTTATTTGCATTGTTCATGTTGTATGGATTGAGTGGTTATGTCTTATACGTATGGAGACGCACCCAAGGGCTGCAAACCAGCGTCATCAGTACGTCGACGGATGAACCGGACGAACAAGGTTTGCACAAATGAGACAGGCAGCTGCTTTTGTTTGTGCTAAATTAATGGCATGAGAATTCTTTGCCTGCAACTACTAGTTCTATCCCCCAACGGGCGGAGTTGGTAGCGCACGCGCAAATCCAAACAAGGCCCGTATGCACCTGCAACGGGCCTTTTGCTTTGGGGTTGAGATTTAAGTTGCAGGTTTTCTGAGATTTAAGGAGTGATGAACATGGCTGACAAACTCATAATTTTTGACACCACCTTGCGTGATGGCGAGCAATCCCCTGGTGCTTCTATGACCAAGGATGAGAAGGTTCGCATTGCTCGTCAGTTAGAACGCCTTAAGGTGGATGTGATCGAAGCAGGTTTCGCTGCTAGCTCTGATGGTGACTTTCAGGCGATCTCTGCGGTAGCTGCTGCAGTAAAAGACTCTATCGTCTGTTCATTAGCTAGAGCAAATGACAAAGACATTACACGTGCTGCTGATGCATTGAAGGCCGCTAAAGCAAAGCGTATCCATGCATTCTTGGCTACCAGCC